>JANODK010000048.1:0-7390 GCA_031412655.1 Chryseolinea sp. | reverse complement strand
CGCTATCAGCGGGATGAGCTGACCCAAACAGAATATAGCATCCTGCCAAAGGCCGGATGCTATATTCTGTTTTCTATTGCGCGCGCATAACTTATCAATGAAATAGGATTTTTTTGTCGCGCATCTGCACTAAAAGTCGATCGTGAGAAGCAATCTTTACTCCACGCACAACAACCTCAACATATCACCGTCACCTTTAAAAAAGTGGCATCAACCGAAGTCTTATTCTTATCAGCGCTTTTATTTTGACTGTTAAACAGAACTTCTAGTTCATTTTGCAACTCCTTTGCCTTTCCATTCTTTTCAGCAGCTTCAAAAGCATTCATCGTGGGACCATAATAGTTTTTGAATGTGTTGACAAGTTCAGCTGGTGAGAAGGGAGCGTTAAACGTGAAGGTATCTTTCGTGAAGGAAATGTTTTCTTTCGCAATGCCAGCATTGGTAAAACGTTCGATAACATTGTTCTCTATTCCCCACAACATAGGACTAACAAAACCTTCTGGTGGTGGAGGTGTATAGGCTGAACTTATTTTTAATATTTGTGCTACCAAGGTAGGATCTCCAGGGATCCAGTTTCCCATAACGATTTTACCACCTTTGCGCGTAACGCGAACCATTTCCTTAGCGACATCCAATGGTCTTGGTGCGAACATAGCACCGAAGATGCTGACAACAAGATCAAAAGCGTGATCATTCAATGTACTCAAATCACTTGCATCGCCTTCTTGAAAAATACAATTTGGAAGTCCTTCCGTTTTGGCCCTCATGTTTCCAGCTTCAACAAGATTTCTTGCGATATCAACGCCTAAAACATGAACTCCCAGTTTTGCTTCTGGAATTGCCGTAGTGCCATCGCCACAACCAAGGTCAAGAACACGAAGACCTTTTGTGATCCCAAGTTTAGAGACCAGTGATACACCACTTTCCCGCATGGTGTCAGCAATTCTACTGAAGTTGCCCTTTTCCCATAATGCTTTGTTTGGATTCATTGTCATTTGATTTCTGGATTTAATGTTGGATGTTTTATTTACCCCTCATCAGAGTCATCGGTCTTCGGGCTCTGATACTTCGGAGATATTTATGAGTTATAGCACAAAAGTATACTTCAGCCCTAAGGCAGGCTTTACCCTAAAGTCCAAAAAACATTCTTAAAAGTTCAGACAGATAACGTCTTTCGAATTGCAGAAGGTGTTGCCTGATAACGTTCTTTGAAGCACGAGTGAAGTGAGATGCATTTTCAAAGCCACTTTCAAACGCTACTTCATTCACGTTTTTGTCTTTATTCGACAGCAGTTGTAACGCATGATTCAATCGCTTTTCCAACAACCATTTGCCAGGAGTTGTATGCATTACTTTTTGAAAATCCCTCTTAAACGCAGACAAACTGCGATTGCAGAGTTCCGCATATTGGTCAAGCGTAAGGTTAAAGCAATAGTTGTCATCCATTACCCGTTTCAAGGAAACTGACTGCGGCTCATTCACCAAAGAACAGAAATACGAAAGCAGTTCTGCATTATGAGGATCATCCGCAAGGGTTAAAATCAATTCACGGAATTTTAATTCCAACAATCCTTTGTCGGGTTCTTTTGTACTGGCAAAATAAGAGGACATCGAAAGGAAAAAAGTTTCCAGTGTCTCGGTCGTATTTAAATGAATAACAGCACTATAATCTTTGTCCATCTTACGGATCGGTACCGATCTGGATTTCAACGTTTCACAAATGAAGTTATCCGGAATAAAAAAGAGCACAAGACAAAACCCGATATCAAAAAACTGTTCAATGATGCTGGCACCCTTTTGGATAAAGACACAGCTACCTTTTTTAAGGTCATACAAACCGTGGGCAGTGTGCCATACTTTTCTCCCATCGATAACGTAGAAAATATAATTATTTTGACTCCATAAATCGGTAAAACGATTTTTCATGAGTCGCGCCTCCAACGGACAATTAAACACCGTGATAAGACTATCACCACAGTTAAATTGACGGGAATATTCCGGATGCTTTAGAACGCTTTCGATAAGATTGACCATCGTATAATTTGAAAGAAGTTCAAGATAATAAATTATAGGATTTTGCTGCCACGAATGCACGAATAGAAATGCACTCAGATATGTGTGATCTGCGTGAATTCAATCTGCGAAATCTGCGGGAGAATGCATTAGAGTTCTTTCCCACAGATCAAAAGACACAAAAATTGAAGCGCCATTGATTCGGAAAAGAAGTTCTATAACAAATGGTATGACCCTACGAGTTTGTTAAAAGCCTAACTTTGAATGGATATGATGAAGAACATGAAAAAACTGATTCCCTATTTTCTGCTGGCCATTCTCTTTGTTATTGCACTTGTCGTTAAGCAATATAGGTCAAGGCAATCTGAAGAGGTTAATTCACCATCGGTACAGAATGAATCTGAGACAAACAATACTAGAGAAGACAAACAAGATAGTCTGGATATTTTTCGTGAGGCGGATGCAAAATACTTTTTTACGAAGCATGCCCGATGCAGAATGGCATGTCGTAAAATAACGCAGCTAGAAATAAAAGAGATTGTGCGAAAGGCAGATGTAAATTATAGTAAGAGCGAGTTAGATGCTACCCGCGGTCCGAAGTATGCGCTTGAAGGATACACGTCAAAAGACAAACAACACATTCGTGTGATCGTAGCCCCCACCCAGAGGCATCTTTCTATCGTTACTGTGATTGACCTCGATGAGGATTGGACGTGCTCAAGTTGCTAATAGTTAAGACTTTTTAAAGTATAGGCAAGGATCGTAACATTTTCAAATAGATTTAGTCCGCTATCTCACATGTTTCGTTGCTGAGAAAAAATAATAATGCATACCGAGGTAGGAAAGGGATTAGGCTCACAAGGGTAACACATTATATGAAAAACCTTTCTGCGTCATGAATTCAATAATCCCATTTTCCTGTTTGCTAAACTTGATCCGCTTTCCCTGACAAACAATTTTTATATCCGCCCTGGATTCAAGTCTGCAAACACCGCCTTCTTTTGATACAATGGTTAACCGTGTTACCTTCTTATTCTTCCATGCGTAGTCTAACCTAAATGCGTCACGCGCAAAGACTCCTTTAAATTCACCCTCACTCCATTCATCGGGCAATGCAGGAAGCAGTTTTATAAATCCGTCATGAGATTGAAGTAACATTTCAGTGATAGCAGCCGTAACGCCAAACGTTCCATCTACCTGGGGAGCTTTTCCACACAAAGCAAATAGAGAAGTACAACTCTGTTCTTTCAGATATCCTTTGTATATTTTATTCGCCCTGTTTCCATCACCTAATCTTGACCACAAGGCCATTTTCCATGCGCGCGAAAATCCTGTGGAGGCATCTCCACGTTCTTCCAATACTTTTTTATACGATTCAATCAAAGCAGGGGTTCTTTTTTCATACAATACTTTACCAGGATAGAGGCCATACATATGTGAAAAATGCCTATGATTTTCTTCTAAGGATTTCCAATCATCAGCCCATTCCTGTAATGCACCATTTGATCCAATTTGAGGCGGTACAAGTTTTTCTCTTGCTTGCTCAACCTCTTTTGTGAACGCTGTGCTTTTTCCTAACACACGTGAAGCTTCAAGATAGTATCCGAACAAATCATACAAAATTTGCATATCAATGGATGAGCCGGCACAAATCGTTGTGCCTTCGCGAAAGCCAGCGGTAACTTCATCGAAGTAGGGTTTATTTCCGCCACCATCCGGAAAGTTTTCGGGCGATGTTGAAGGATTTGTGACCAACCATTTTCCATTCGGATGCATCACTAAAAAATCGATAAAGAACTGAACTGACCCTTCGATAACTGGAAAGGTCTCTTGTAGAAAAGGGATGTTCTTGGTATACTGATAATGTTCCCATATATGCGTACACAACCAGGCGCCTCCAACCGTAAAAGTTCCCCATGTAGGTCCATCCATTGGTGCGGCTACACGCCAGATATCTGTATTCTGATGAAATACCCATCCACTGGCACCGTAATGTTCACGTGCAACCTGACTGCCCTGGTCGGTAAGTTCTTTAATCATGCGCACCAATGGTTCCGCACACTCAGAAAGATTGCTACTTTCTACCGGCCAGTAATTCATCTCCGTATTAATGTTAGTGGTGTACTTTGAATCCCACATGGGATTCATATCATCGTTCCATATTCCCTGCAGATTGGCAGGTTCCGTTCCGGGGCGCGATGATGATATCATCAAATACCTTCCGAAGTTGTAACTCAATGCGGCCATACAAGGATCAGACGATGTTTGATTTTTCTGCATCCGTTCATTCGTGGGTAAATATGAATTATCGGTAACAGGTAAAGTCAACGTTACGCGATCGTACAACTTTTTATAATCCGAAACAGCTGCTGCTTTAATTGACTCAAAACTTTTGGTTGTTAATTTTTCCAGGTAGTTCATTACGCGTATATGCTGATCAGCACTGACATCTTTGTAGTTAATAAAATTGGTTGCCGCAACAAAGTATAACGTAACAGCATCAGCCTTTTCTACGATAAGGTCAACGCCTTGAGTTTTTACGCTGCCTCCCTCATTCACTGCTTTTATTTGAGCCTCATATCTTAATTTACCCTCTACGCCCATATAATCTGCAGACTTTCCTGTTACGGATAATCCATCATGATCAACGGAATCCATTCTGAAATAATCAGTTGCATAGTTGGAGTGTGTTTGATTGCGCACGCCTCTAAGGTTAGCTTTAAACGAAATGCTTCCAGGCTTATTGGCCGTCAGTCTAACTACAATAACCTGATCGGGATGGGAAGCAAAAACTTCTCTTGTATAGGTAATATCATTTGCGGTGTAAACCACACTGGTTACAGATGTTGAGAGATCAAGCCACCGACTATAGGAAGTTACATTCTTCTGATTTTCAAAAAACAAATGAAGGTTTGCAAGGCTTTGATATTTCTGCTGTTCAACAGGATACCCCATCAGATTGCGTCCAAACAAGTTGTGTGCTTCCAGATATCTCTCTGCAAATACTAACTTTTGTATTTGTGGCAATACTTTGTACCCTCCTTTAACTACAGTTGAATAAGGACCGCCAGACCAATACGTTTCTTCGTTGAATTGAATTCGTTCTTCACTATATTTTCCAAAGATCATTGCGCCAAGCCGTCCATTGCCTACGGGTAGCGCTTCGTCCCATTTGGAAGCAGGTTCATTAAACCATAAGGAGTTTGCTGGATTAAGTCCTCCGTTCAATGAGTCGAAAGGAACGCGTTGAGACTGGGCCAAAATTGAAAGTGATGATAAGAAGAAAATAAGAAACTGAATTTTAAGCATTTTATAGCGTGATTTTATAGAAAGAATTTTAAAGACATTCATCATGCCGCTGTTCATAGCATAACAAATCTAGAATCTTTACGAATGATTTAATAACTTACCCATACCATTTCCTCCATCCTGAAATTTCAGATATGAAAATTAGTGTAATACTCCTGCTCTTCTTGTGTTTTGGAAAAATAACAGCCCAAACAAATACGGAAAATTACCCTGTCGACTCGGCCTCTGTTGAACATAGAGGAATCCCAAAAGGTGAAATCGTAACCTTTACGTTTGAGAACTCGAAAATATTTCCGGGAACCTCACGCGAGATCAAAATTTATATTCCCGTTCAGTATACCGCCAGCAAGCCGGCTTGTGTCTATGTCAACCAGGATGGAATTCAGTGGAAAGCACCAACAGTATTTGATAATCTGATTGCAAAAAATGAAATGCCCATCACCATCGGTATTTTCATCACGCCCGGAAAAGTAGTGGCACAAAATAAAGATGCATCATTAGACCGGTTTAATCGAAGCTTCGAATATGATGGCTTAGGTGATGCCTATGCAAGATTCTTATTGGAAGAAGTTTTTCCTTTTGTTGAAAGTCAAAAGACTTCCAATGGTCGGTCAATCATTTTATCGAAGAGCGGAAATGACAGAGCCATTGGCGGCTCCAGTAGTGGTGCGGTTTGCGCATTCACTGCAGCGTGGGAACATCCCGAAGAATTTTCAAGAGTATTCAGTGCTATAGGAACATACATTGGCTTACGTGGTGCAGATCGGTATGATATTCTGATACGAAAACATGAACCCAAACCCATTCGCATCTTCATGCAGGATGGAGCCAATGATTTAAATATTTATGCAGGCGATTGGTGGAAAGCAAATGAATCGATGGAACGAGCATTGACATTTTCTGGATACGATGTAAAGCATGTGTGGGGAGAAGGTGGTCACAATGGTCAACACGGAACTGCCGTGTTTCCGGAAGCGATGCGTTGGTTGTGGCGCGATTACCCGAAGCCGATTACTGCTGGCCGAACAAGTAATACATTTCTGAATGACATCCTCATCGATAAAGAAGGTTGGGAATTGGTAGGCGAGAATTATGGATTTACAGAAGGCACGGCAGTCAATGCAAAAGGTGAAGTCTTTTTTCAGGACATCCCCAATTCGAAAACATACAAGGTAGGAGTGGAAGGTAAGTTGGAAGTCTACATCGCTGATTCAAAGAAAGCGAGTGGCACCACATTCTCTGCTACAGGAGATATGCTAACCGCTACTGGTGGTTGGTCGGAGCCACCTACCAAACAAGTGCATCGCTACAAAGCATCGAAAGCTTACGAAGTTGTAGCCGATGAAACACCTGGCAATGATGTTACCATAGCGTTTAATGGAAATGTATATGTTACTTCACCAGATGGTCGCGAGCGACCTAGTAAGTTGTATCTGATAAAGCCAAACGATGAACGAAGTATAATAGATGAAGGGCTGAAATTTGCAAATGGTCTTTGCCTGTCACCCGATCAAACACAACTCTATGTAACCGAATCTGCAACACATTGGGTTTGGGTATATCAGATACAAGCAGATGGCTCATTAGCCAATAAACAACGTTATGGTTGGTTGCATGTTCGGGACATGGACGAAAATGCATGGAGCGATGGATTAAAATGCGATCGCGATGGAAGAATTTATGTTACCAGTCTTAGTGGCATTCAGGTGCTCGATCAATTAGGAAGAGTTAATGCGATTATCCCATTACCAAAAACAAAAGGTCAGGCTTCAAACCTTTGTTTCGGAGGTTCCAACTTTGATGTTCTGTATGTCTCCTGCCACGACAAGGTATTTCGAAGAAAGGTAAAAGTGAAAGGAGCCAACAATTTCGAGAAACCTCTTAAACCTGCTAACCCAAGACTTTAACCTGGATTATGCAATAGCCCCGACATTTATGTCGGGGGAGATTAATGGAAAAATATTTGGCTTTAGCCAAAATTATATTGGGCTAAAGCCCTCTTAGTTTGTTTTCATTTGTTCCCCGACATAAATGTCGAGGCTATTTTTTCTAATGCATAATCTGGGTT
>JANODK010000047.1:0-16798 GCA_031412655.1 Chryseolinea sp. | reverse complement strand
TGATCAACTCGAATCGGTGATCAAACAGAAAGTGGCATCGCGTGAAGGTATAACAAAATTATTTTTGATTGTCTTCGATAAGCTTTCAATAAAGTGCCAGCCGGCTATAACCTGCAGTCGTGAAAATATGAAGTTTGATGGCGAATTTGATTCGTGGTCATACCTTGATGATTACCTTCTTTATTTTCCGGATACAAAAGGATTTATTGCTCCCTATTTTTTCGAAGTACGATATCCAATCATCCCGGCTGATCTAACGGCTCAACAAGGATTATTTTTAGAACCCTTTCAAGTTGGAGAGGTTAAGTCTGCACTTGCTTCCATACAAGAAATTCCGGCAACGGATTATGCCATCAACACAGATGATTTGGATATTGATGTTTCCTTTAATGCTGACTTAACATCAAACCAAATAAAACAAAAGAGAATTTTTGGCGGAATCAATGCGACCTATCTTTCGCCATACTATGATGTGATGTCTGCGGAGCAACGCACTTCGATGGTGGAAGAGTTAACAAAAAGCACAGCACCTGATGCGGTTATTGCAACATGGAATGCCAAGCCAGTAGCAGGGATTGAAGCGGACAACTTTTTAATTGATGTTGATTTTCAATCGACTCATTTCTTGGAAAAGGCTGGGCCAAGAATTTTATTTAAGGCAGGAGAATTAATCGGTCCACAAACTGAAATGTATAGAGACGACAATCGGGAAACCGAAATCGAAAATGATTTTAACAGAGGATATAATCGGATTATTAAAATTCATATTCCTTCCGGTTACCAGGTTAAGAATGCAAAGGACTTAAAGATTGATGTTACCTATACGGATAAGGACAGCATGCCTTTCTTGTTTCAATCTGATTATGCTGTAAAAGGCGATGTTCTGGAAGTAACCATTAAAGAGTACTACAAACAGATTTACGCTCCACTCGCCCGGTACGAAGATTTTAGAAAGGTAATTAATGCTGCAGCTGACTTTAATAAAGTTACCTTAGTGCTTGAGAAGAAGTAATGGACTGATCGTTCAACCTAAATACTTTACCGTTGGAATATTTTCTTTTTATTGTAATGGGTTTGGTATTCGTTGCCGTGCTAATGGCGTTTGTTTATGGTCGTGACTTTAAACAACATCAGCGCATTGATGATTTGAGGAAAGAAAATATTTTGCTTGAGCAATCTGCAAAAACACAATTAGCATCGTTAGAAGAAGACCGGGCACGTATCGCACGCGACTTGCATGATGACATGGCACAGTTGCTTTCGGGTGTGAGATTAACATTGCAAAATTTCAGATTAGAACCCAGTCTTTCAGAGCGCAGCAAAGCATTACTATTGCGCATGGACAGAGACCTGACTGATTTGCTCAACCGTGTTCAGGATATTATCTGGAACCTTGCTCCGCAGTTGCTGGAAGAGAAAGGTCTTACACATGCCATCTGGAAAATGTGTGATCAGCTAAAAGAACTTCGAGCCTTTCATGTTCACTTCTCTCAAGTGGGAAACGATCAACGCTTAACAACTGAAATTGAGCTTCAACTTTTTCGCATTGCCCAGGAAATGATCAGCAACGCATTGAAACACTCCAATGGATGGAACATTTATGTACGCGTGCATTGGAATGAGAATGAATTGCTCATCACCATTCACGATGATGGAGTATCCAAAAATGAAATAAAGAAAGAGAGAACTGTTGGGGGTAGAGGATTAACGGGTATACAACTTCGAGCCAAGTTGATAGGTGCAGAAATTAAAACACACAAGGTAGATAAGGGAACATCGTATGAAGTGACCTATCCGCTTACGAAGAGATAATACCACTCCGAATCGCAAAGGCGATTAGTTCATTTGTGTTCTTAGAATTTGTTTTACGAAGAATTTCTTTCCTGTAACTTTCAATGGTGTGCTTGCTTAAAAATAACTTTTCAGCAATACTGGCCGTGTTCATTCCTTTGCAAAGTAAGGTTGTTACCTGAAACTCCCGTGCTGTCAATTTGATGGGAACAGAATGTGCAATGCCATCGGGTCTGTTTTCAAACGCAACTTGCACTTTTTCACTATAATAATGCTTTCCTTCAAGGACCGTAATAATGGCGGTATAAATTTCTTGCTGATGAGTGGTCTTTTTAAATAGAATTCCATCAACACCGGTTTTCATTAAATTGAAAATCATGGCTTCTTCATCAAAAGCGGTAAGCGCAATGGTGCGAGTGGATAGTTTAAGTTCATGTACGTAGGCAATAACGTCAAAGCCATCTACTTCCGGCATCCGAATATCCAGCAACGCAACATCAATTGCGTGTTGTGCCAATAGATCCATTGCTTTTTTGCCATTCTCAGCCTCATAAATTTCTTTAACAAACTGTGTTTTTTCCAGCATTCCCCTCAGGCTCTCCCGCATTAACAGGTGGTCATCGGCCACCAGAACGGTAATTTTTCTATTCACAGATCGTGTTTGTTGTTAGGTAAGTTGCGTTAAAAAAAATATTTTACAAAGATACCCTGAATTCAGGGGGTAAAACAACCCCCTGAATTCAGGGGTTTTTCATTTTGCTATTGTACGACCAAAGGTCTCTTTCTACATTGTCACCATTCAAGAGAGTGCGCAATGTTATCTATGGGATAACCTGGGCTCCAAATAGGTTAGAAAGATCAAGCAACTCGCGCATCTCCAAATATGCGTTCTAAAAGTAGATAGCGTTGAAGTCCCTCTCTTGGAAAAAGTTGTCGGCTACGTTTTAGGAGGCTGCCTTTTAAGGTGGCCTCTTTTTTTGTACCTATTTTGACGTGAGTTTCAGTGATTAAAAATAATACTCACCTTTCCCATTGACCTTAACCGTTTTTATTTTGCGTGTTGCTTTAAAATCCTGATAGATCGGTTGTAAATTCTTCCAGAAGTCAGTTGTTGTTTTTGAAGGAGTGTATTCACGTTCCAATTTTTCGATCGAGCCTCGATCAAGCCGATCCGGAAAAATATGCACCGGTATTTTTTCCTGACCGTTCGTTCGGGCTTCCACCGCCAGGATATAAAGTTCTTTTATTTTGTCATCGGTTAAAGGAATGCAACCAATGGTTACGCAATTTCCATGGATGTAAATATTTCCACCCGGATGATTTTTGTCGCTCAAAATTTTATCAGATGCATTTGGATAATTAACTCCCAACGACAAATAAAAATTACTTAGCGGATTAAAATGATTGAGGTAATAAATTCCTTCAAGTATTTGCATATCACCTTCTTTGCGTTTCGGCCCGAGTGTGCCGGAGCTGGTGCAGAAAGGATAAGTTTGCAACAGGGTAAATTCTTCTTTTCCTTTTTCTTTTATCCAGACCTCAAGCAATTCCTCTTTTTTGAATGCACGAATAAAAAGATGAAAGCCTGAATAACTCAGGTTCTTTAATTTGAAATAGTTCTTTACAACACTTTCCTTTTCATCATAAGCCGTCTTAACGCGACTATTCTTAAGTTGAGCATCTTTAAACGAAGCATCAGGAAAAATCATAATCAAGCAGATAAAAATCAAATAGCGCATAACTCAAAATTAAACTAAATTGATTTGACATGTATTATTCGTGCATTCGTGGCAAATAAAATAAGCCACGAATGCACGAATAGTGAACCAAACTTGACTTCAATTGTTTGCATGAGTATGAAATGGAAAGACGTTTTAACATACGCCTCAACAGGCAACCTCACTCCTGATAAGCGAGTTGAGAAGACAGATGAAGAGTGGAAGAAAATATTAACGCCCGATGAATTCGATATTCTTCGAAAGAAAGGAACAGAGCGAGCGTTTTCCGGAGAATATTGTGAAGCCCACGAACCCGGTCTTTACGCTTGCCGTTGCTGTGGCACTCCGCTTTTCGATTCAACCCAAAAGTTTGAATCTGGCACAGGCTGGCCAAGCTTTACAGAATCGGTAAAGGATAACGTAATTAAATACGTGAGCGATAAAAGTTATGGAATGGTTCGCGTGGAGGTGATGTGTAACGTTTGCGATGGACACTTGGGTCACGTTTTCCCTGATGGGCCGGCACCGACAGGTCTTCGGTTTTGTATTAACTCAGCCTCAATTCAATTGGTGAAAGAAGGATAATGGGCAACGATATTAAATCTATTTCATCCCGCATGAACGCGGGATGAAATAGACGAAGGAAATTATTTGCCCGCTTTCTTTGCCTTTTTATCAGCGCGTTTTTCTTTCAATGTTTTTTTTGGCTCTTTCTTAGTTTCCTTCTTGGCGTCCTGTGCTTTTGACATGTTACTTAAGTTTAAAGATTTGTTAAAAGTAATAAAAAAACATTCACCCATAAAAATAATGTAAGGCTCAAATTGTAGGGCCCAGTTTCAAACGGAGGGTTACTGTACAACAAAACCGTAGAGCGCTTCTCCAATTTTCGGAATTGGTAATTTGCACATCGAAAATCGAAAATTATTTGCCTAGTTTTGAGGTTATGAATTTTAGTGCTTTAAAGAAGGAGTTGGCTGGTGAACTCTTTACCGATGAAACGACCCGAAGACTTTATGCTACTGATGCCTCTGCCTATCGGGAAATGCCGTTAGCGGTTTCCATTCCAAAAACGGAAGAGGATTTGGTGAAGCTCATTCGCTTTGCCAGTGAACATAAAACATCCATCATTCCGCGTACAGCAGGTACCTCCCTTGCCGGACAGGTAGTAGGAGGTGGAATCGTAGTCGATATTTCAAAGCATTTCAATAAAATTATAGAGATCAACAAGGAACAGGGTTGGGCCATTGTTCAACCGGGAATTGTTCGGGATGATCTCAACCACCACCTTAAGTCGTACGGTTTTTTCTTTGCGCCAGAAACCTCAACTGCCAACCGCGCGATGATCGGAGGTATGATTGGGAATAACTCCTGCGGATCGAACTCTGTGGTGTTTGGAAGTACTCGCGAACATTTGCTGGAAGTGGATACCCTTCTCTCAGATGGTAATCGCGCCTGGTTTGGGGAGCTTGATCAGAATGATTTCCTGACACGAACCAAAGGCAATGCATTAGAGAACAAACTGTATCAACACATCAATACGATTCTCTCTGACGATGATAATGTTCGGGAAATTGAAAGGGAGTTTCCAAAGCAATCCATCGAACGAAGAAATACAGGGTACGCCATCGATATGCTGGCGCGCATGAAACCCTTTAATCAAAATGGAAAGCCGTTTAACTTCAGCAGCCTGATTGCCGGATCAGAAGGAACACTTGCTCTTGTAACCTCCGCTAAGATTAAATTAACACCTCTTGATCCACCCTATAAAAAATTGGTATGTATTCACTGTAATAGTATCGATGAATCTTTGCATGCAAATCTAGTAGCACTTGAACATCGGCCTTCTGCTGTTGAGCTTATGGATCATTATGTATTTGAAGCAACTAAACGAAACAGAGGTCAGGCAGAGAATCGATTTTTTATTGAGGGCGATCCGAAAGCAATTTTAGTGGCGGAGTTAACGAGAGAATCAGAAGAAGAGGTTGATGTGGATGTCAAAGCATTGATTGCAGATTTAAAGAGAAAAGGATTGGGTTATTCATACCCGGTGGTTGGCAAGGATGATATCAAGAAAGTCTGGAACCTTCGTAAGGCAGGCTTAGGACTTTTATCCAACGTACCAGGCGATAACAAACCGGTTCCCGTTATTGAAGATACAGCAGTAGATGTGCAAGACTTGCCAGCCTACATTGCTGACATGGCTGAGATATTGAAAAAGCACGGATTGTATAGTGTTCACTATGCTCATGCCGGATCTGGTGAATTGCATTTACGCCCCATCATTGACTTGAAGACTGCCGAGGGTGTTGCACTTTTCAGAACCATAGCGGAAGAGACGGCTACTCTTGTAAAAAAATACAATGGTTCATTATCCGGTGAACATGGTGATGGAAGATTGCGTGGAGAATTTATTCCGCAGATGATTGGCGAGCGCAACTATAAGTTGATCAAAGAACTGAAACGCGTTTGGGATCCAAACAACATTTTCAATCCAGGGAAGATTGTGGATACACCTCCCATGGATACTAATCTTCGTTACAGTAAAAATCAAATCACAAAAGAGTTTGATACCATTCTTGATTTCTCAGACAACCTTGGTATTGTGCGTGCTGCTGAACAATGTAACGGTTCAGGTGACTGTCGCAAGACGGAGATAAGTGGAGGAACGATGTGCCCGAGTTATATGGCCACACGTCAGGAGAAAGAAACGACACGTGCTCGCGCGAATATTCTTCGCGAGATGATTACGCAATCAGACAAAGCAAATCCATTTGCGCAAGAAGAGATTAAAGAAGTAATGGATCTTTGTTTGAGTTGCAAAGGATGTAAATCCGAATGTCCTTCGAATGTGGACATGGGCAAGCTGAAACAAGAATGGCAGTATCAGTATTATAAAGAGAAGGGTGTTCCGTTCAGGTCGAGATTGATTGGAAACTTTTCATTAGGAATGAAATTAGCATCGATTGCTCCGTGGGGTTATCGGTTTGTGTTTAACACAAAGTCCCTCGCTGGTATTGCAAAGTCGGTTATTGGTTTTGCGCAAGATCGAAGTATGCCCCATCTTTCTTCAATTACCTGGAAGAAATGGTTTACAAAGAAATTCACACCAACGGCTAAGAAACCAATCAAAACTATTTATCTGTTTATTGATGAATTGTTGAATTACAATGAAGCAGAGATAGGTATCACGACAGTAAAGTTATTAGATGCATTAGGGTATGAAATCAAATTCATAAACCACGTTGATTCTGGAAGAAGTTTTCTTTCGAAAGGATTGTTAGAAGAAGCGCGTGAGTTAGCGAAGAAAAATGTTGAACTTTTTAATTCTGTTATTACCGAAGAGACTCCGTTAATCGGTGTAGAACCATCCGCCATTCTTACCTTCCGCGATGAGTATCCTGATTTATTGCGCGGAGAAGAAAAAGAAAAAGCAAAACGAATTGCTTCGAATACCTTTATGATTGAAGAATTCCTGGCGAAAGAATTGGATGCCGGAAGAATTGATGTTACGTTATTCAATGATCAAAAGTCGTTGATAAAATTACATGGACATTGTCAGCAGAAAGCATTGTCTTCGTTAGTACCCGTAAAGAAAATTCTCACACGCTTAGGTAATAACGAAGTCCATCTTATCCCTTCCGGATGTTGTGGTATGGCCGGATCATTTGGCTACGAGAAAGAACATTTTGATCTATCGATGCAAATTGGAGAATTGGTGCTTTTCCCGACCGTTCGCAAGCAACCTCGAGAGGTAATTATTGCTGCTGCCGGAACTAGTTGCCGACATCAAATTAAGGATGGAACAGGAAGAAAAGCATTGCATCCGGTTGAAATTATTTGGGGCGCATTAAAGTAACACTACTTGGTTTGTATGAATCGTTAAACCTCCAGCGGGAATTAAAAATCGCCACTGGTGTATTTGATTGATTCGCTCCTGCATTTACCATTATCTTGACGTCTGAATTCTACCTAACCTAATTTCGTTCACAGATGAAGAAATTCTATTCCTATCCTTTCAATAGGTGGGCCTTGTTGATGCTATTTTGCTGGCCATTCTCATTGCTCGCACAAGACGATGCGTTAGCGCCTGTATCGAGAACATATGCTCTTACAAATGCTACCATCATTCAGGCCCCCGGCCGAAAAATTGAAGCCGCTACCATCGTTATTAAAAACGGGTTGATCCAGTCTGTTGGTAAAGGCATTACTACACCACCCGAGGCAATCATTATCAGAGCTGATAGTTTCTTTATATATGCTGGTTTTATTGATGGACTTTCGCGTATCGGTGTGAATAAGCCAAAAGATGATGTAAGCAAAGAGCGTCCAAAAGATCCGGGCAATCCAACACCTGAGCGCGCAGGAATTACACCACATAATGATGTCCGTACGGTTCTTAATCCAACGGAGAAATCACTTGAAGAAATGCGCGGTATTGGATTTACAACCGCGCATGTTGTTCCGTACGGAGGGATGCTTCCAGGGAATGGCTCAATAATTTTGTTAGGCGGAACATCTGCTGATGCAATGATTGTATCTCATAAAAATTCATTTTACTCCGAGCTCACACCAGCGGAGCGAGCATATCCAACAACCGTGATGGGCGTGATGGCAAAATATAGAGATCTATATAGACAAGCTACATTAACAAAAAATTATCAATCATTGTATGCTTCGAATCGCGCAGGTATTGAACGACCTTCGTCTGATCGGATATTGGAATCTTTCTATCCTGTTATTGATAAACGCCAAACTGTTTTTTTCAAAGCTGAAAAAGTATTGGAATTACAACGTGTGCTTACGCTTCAAAAAGAATTGGGATTCACGCTTACATTGATTGAAGTAAAAGAAGGATGGGATATGATTCCAAAAGTAAAAGCATCCAATGCGCAAATTTTTCTTAGTCTTGATTTGCCTGAAGAAAAGAAGGATGAAAAAAAGACAGACGAAAAGAAAGCCGATTCAGTAAAGCAAGCAGAGAAACCTAAGTCTGCTGCAGAACTTGAAAAGGAAGTGCTTGAAAAAAGAAGAACTGACTTCATCGCTAAATATGTAGGTCAGGCATCGGCTTACCAAAAAGCAGGAGTGAAGTTTGGGTTTTCCACATTAACGGCAAAATCAAAAGACATCCCTGCAAACTTGCGCAGAATGATCAAGGCAGGTCTAACAGAAGATGCAGCACTGGCATCTCTCACAACCACACCCGCTGAAATCTTTGGACTCTCTGATCGACTTGGAACTGTTGACAATGGAAAGATTGCCAATCTCGTAATTAGCGACAAGCCCTACTTTAATGAGAAAGCAAAAGTGCGCTATGTATTTGTTGATGGTGTACTGTACAAGCAAGAAGTAAGCGAAGTCAAGAAAGCAGATGCGAATGCTAAAGTAGAAATTGAAGGTTCGTGGTCAGTTACTACAGTGACTCCCCAAGGAACAGCGCAAAGCACACTCACCATTAAGAAAGAGGGAACTGTTTACTCAGGAGAGATCAAAATCACGGGAAGTCCATTACCACTGCCGGAGAAATTAACAAGCATAGCATTGGAGGGTAACGTTCTTAAGATTGCGTATTCGATCAGTATAGATGGTAAGAGTATGGATGTAAAGATGGATGTCATCATTGATGGTATTACATTCAAAGGGAATACTACTGTTGCATCCGAAACTTTTCCTGTTGAAGGTAAGAAGGATCCTAAATTTTAATTCTACTTCCGGATTTTAAAGATTTCAAAAGATTATGAAAAAGTTAATAATACTCTTCATCGTTTTCATCTCCTTCAATCAGGCGCAAGCCCAGGTTCAGCATGGAAACGTATTGATAAAAAATGGAACGGTTATTACCATCACGAAAGGAACATTAGAAAATACAGACGTATTGGTGAAAGATGGTAAGATCAGTCAGATCGGAAAGAACATTGCAGCTCCAACTGGTTATACAGTAATTGATGCTACCAATAAGTTTGTGATGCCTGGCATAATCGATGCGCACTCGCACATTGCGTTAACAGCCATCAACGAATATTCAAACGCAATCACGCCAGAAGTTTGGACGGGTGATGAATTGAATCCATTTGATATTTCTATTTACCGCGCATTGGCCGGTGGTGTAACCGTATCGCACGCGTTGCATGGATCAGGAAACGCAATCGGTGGACAAAGTGAAACGATCAAACATCGTTATGGTACGCTTGATATGGATGTGTTGAGAATGGAGAATGCGCCTCGCACTATAAAATTTGCATTGGGTGAAAATCCAACAACGCATGGTAGAAATAGTGGACTACAACCTCAGACCCGCATGGGTGTTGAGTTCGTTATCCGTGAAGCTTTCTCCGAAGCAAGACAATACATGGAGACGTGGGATAAGTACAATAAAGAAAAACTTGTGAAAGGTTTTCGCGGTGCGCCTCCTACCTACAGTTTAAGATTAGAAACACTTGCTGATATTTTAAAAGGGAATATCATTTTGCATTGCCACAGCTATCGCGCTGATGAAATTAACATGCTATTGAAAGTGTGTAAAGAATTTGGTGTGAAGCGTTTGGTATTTCAACACGTGAACGAAGGATTTAAAGTAGCACCCGAACTTGCTGCCGCAGGAGCGATGGCTTCAGTTTTTTCAGATTGGTGGGCATATAAATTAGAGGTGTATTACTCCACAGCATATAACGCGGCAATCTTAACCCGCAACGGTGTGGTAACATCAATCAACTCGGATTCCGGTGAGTTGATTCGTCACCTATTTCATGAAGCGGCAAAGACGCAGAAGTATGGTGGCCTGAGCGATGATGAAGCACTTTCATTGATCACGATTAATCCGGCTAAGCAATTGGGTATTGAGAATCGTGTGGGCTCATTAGAGGTAGGTAAGGATGGTGACATCGCTATATTCCAAAAACATCCGCTTTCAATTTATGCAATCCCCATGATTACAATTGTAGATGGTGTTGTTCGTTTCGATCGCGAAAAGGATCCAGACGACATGCGTATTTATGTTGATCCAAAACAAGTGGTGGACATACCAACGATTCAGTCACATGATCACGATCATGACAATTGCCTTCGTGGCACCGAAATGTTCACCAATAAAATGTTAGGACTTAACTAAGCAGCAGCATGAAAAGAAAAATACAATATTTAATAATCTCATTATTGTTGATTGGTTTTGTTGCCTCAGCTCAAAATCCAAAAGCAAAGTCAGGGACATTTGCACTTACACATGCCAGCATTGAAACCATTACGAAAGGTGTAATCACCCATGGAACAATCATCATACAAAAAGGAAAGATAACTGCTGTTGGTACAAACGTTTCGGTGCCTAGTGATGCAATCGTAATTGATTGTACCGGCAAATGGATTTATCCAGGAATGATTGATGGTGGAACCAGGGTTGGCCTTTTGGAAATCGGACAAATTCCTCAGGCAAGTGATGAGCATGAAACGGGTCAGGTAATTCCTCAAATGAAAGCACTTACGGCTGTTAATCCGAACTCTGTCCTTATTCCGGTAACGCGCATTAGTGGAGTGACTACAGTGATTACCGCGCCCGGTGGAGGTATGTTCCCCGGAACAGCAGCGTTAATCAACCTGCATGGGTATGTGCCCGATCAGATGTTTGCAGGTTTTGAAGGATTGGTGATGAATTTTCCGAATCAATCACGCAGGGGATATTATGATCGCAGGACAGATGAGGATATTAAGAAGGATGTTGAGAAGGTAACGAAGCAAATGAATGATATCTGGGACCGAGCAGTTGAATATTATAAACTAGATTCTGCAACAAAAGGAAAAGGACTTACCTACTATCCTGAAATGACTGCTTTCTTGCCAGTGGTTCGCGGAGAACAGAATTTAATGATCGAGGTGAATGCTGCGAACGATATTAAAGCCGCACTAAAATGGGTAGCCGATAGAAAAATTAAAAAGGTAATCTTCACTGGCGTTGCAGAAGGCTGGCGCATGGCGGATGAAATTGCCAAAGCAAAAATTCCAGTTGTCGTTGGACCAACGTTAGAAGAGCCTACACGTGATTATGATCGCTACGATAAACCGTATGCAAATGCTGGCTTGATGAAAAAGGCAGGAGTAAAAATTGCACTACGAACATCACACGCAGAGAATGTTCGTAATCTTCCGTACTACGCTGGCTTTGCAGCTGCGTATGGTTTAGGTCGTGAAGAGGCATTGAAATCCGTAACCATTGTACCTGCGGAAATTTTCGGAGTAGCCGATAAATTTGGATCGATTGAAGTTGGTAAGGTTGCTAATGTATTTGTGTGTGATGGCGATCCATTCGAAACCAAAACGAATATTCATCACGTGTTTATTGAAGGATGGCAAATACCAATGGTGAGCCGGCAAACGCAACTCTACGAAGAATTTTTAAAGCGTGATCCTGGATTGAATAAGAACTAAGTCGAAATTCTCTTTTTGTTTGAGCCGCCCCAAATATTTTGGGGCGGCTTTTTTTATTATCTTGAGACCATGTCTACCCAGCAGCGATTTCTACAACTGAATGCACTTCGTGTTCGCAAAATTCAAATCGAGCGAACGATTAAGGACATTTTTTTCATAAGCTTCGGTGTTTTGGCTGCTGCCTTCGGATTGAAAAGTTTTTTGTTGCCCAATAATTTTCTTGATGGAGGTGTGGTGGGTATTTCTCTCCTCATCAACTTTATCACTAAAATAAATGTAGCCTACCTTATCCTGATTATAAATGTACCCTTCATCTTAATTGCGTATACACAAGTTTCAAAGTCGTTTGCTGTTAAAACTCTAATCGCCATTATTGCTTTGGCGCTGTGTTTGGAGTTTGTTGAGTTTCCGTTGATTACAGATGATAAACTTCTCATCGCTTTTTTTGGTGGATTCTTCCTTGGTGCTGGTATCGGACTGTCCATTCGGGGAGGAAGTGTATTGGATGGCACGGAAGTTCTCGCGATCTACTCCAGTCGTAAAACATCTTTGACGGTTGGAGATTTTATTCTTGGTCTTAATATTATCATTTTTTCGGTTGCTGCTTACCTAATTAACATGGAGACTGCGCTGTATGCGATTCTTACCTATCTGGTTGCATCGAAGACGGTTGATTTTGTGGTGCATGGAATTGAAGAATACACCAGTGTGATGATTGTCTCTGAAAAGAGTGATGAAATAAAAAGTGCCATTATCAATAAATTAGGTCGTGGCATTACTGTACTAAAAGGAAAGAGTGGTTTTGGAAAAAGCGGACATCGCGAAAAAGATCTCGATGTAATTTATTCCGTTATCACCCGGCTCGAATTGCAACGACTTAAAACAGAGATTGCCAAGATTGACGAAAATGCATTCGTGGTCGAGAATAGCGTGAATGATATTAAAGGCGGCATGATCAAAAAGCGACCTTTACAAGAATAGGGTAAACAAAATTGTTTGGTGATGCAGACAGTTGTAATTTCAATTCAGATTTTTAAAATCTAAAATCTAAAATCTAAAATCTATTATATGCAATGGCGAGGTGGAAGACAAAGCGGTAATGTAAATGATCAGCGCGGAAGTGGAGGAGGTGGTGGTGGAATGATGTTTAAAGGTGGCATTGGAACGGTTGTGATCGTTGTAGTGATCAGTCTTATTTTAGGAAAAAATCCATTGACACTTTTGCAGCAAATAAATGGTGGGGGCGAACTTGTTAGCACAGAACAGAATGCGAATTGGACGCCTACTCCTGAAGAAGAGGAATTGGCAAGTTTTGTAAAAGTAGTTTTGGGGAGTACGGAAGATGTATGGCATGCCCAAATGAAAGCTTACCGTGATCCTACATTGGTTTTGTTTAGTGGAAGTGTTCAATCGGCCTGTGGAAATGCAAGTGCATCAACGGGCCCATTTTATTGCAGTGAAGATGAAAGCGTATATATCGATTTGAGTTTTTATGAAGAACTCCAAAGTCGGTTAGGTGCTCCTGGTGATTTTGCTCAAGCGTATGTAATTGCGCATGAGGTAGGGCATCATGTTCAACACATTTTGGGCATTACGGATAAGGTTCATGCCATGCGAGGCCAGTTAAGCGAAGAGGAGTACAACAAACTTTCTGTTAAGTTAGAACTTCAGGCAGATTTCCTGGCCGGAGTGTGGGCAAATCATGCCAACAATGAAAATGTTAAAATTGAAGAAGGCGATTTTGAAGAGGCCATCAATGCAGCAAGTGCTATTGGCGATGATAGGCTTCAACAACAATCGCAAGGATATGTAACCCCCGATTCATTCACTCACGGAACTTCCGAGCAGCGGGTCCGCTGGTTTACAAAAGGATTTAAGTCAGGTGATATTGAACAGGGAGATACCTTTAATACTGACAATCTTTGATTTGCCAGCGAGTCTTAAGTCTACTGTCTAGAGTCTAATGTCTTGTTACCAATTTTTGCCATTCATTAGGGCAACGTCTTTTCGGTGCTTATCTTTGATCGGATGGACAATCAACAACCTTACCTATCGGCTTTTGGAGAGGTGCTGCTTTTTTTAGTAGCAGGTATTATTTTTATTGTTGTTACGCAACTCGTCTCAAAGCTCCTTCGCCCCAGCAGACCGAATCCTGAAAAGCTTTCCAGTTATGAAAGTGGTGAAGAAGCTGTTGGTAGTGCCTGGACTCAATTCAATATTCAATTTTATATCATCGCCCTGATTTTTCTTTTGTTCGAGGTGGAGATTGTGTTTCTTTTTCCATGGTCAACGGTGTTTGCTAACAAAGAAATGATTGAAGGTACAAAAGGAGTTTGGGGATGGTTCTCACTGATAGAGATGTTAATATTTATCGCCATCCTTGCATTGGGTTTGGCTTACGCTTGGGTGAATGGCCATCTCGATTGGGTAAAGCCAGATCCAAAACCCACTGAATTTGTTTCGCCTGTGCCGAAGGATTTGTATGAGAAGATAAATGAACAGTATAAGTAATTCTCGCTACAAGCTTTATGCTTCAGGCTGCAAGCTTGTGGCCTGAAGCGTGAAGCTTGTAGCCCTCAACAAGGAATAGGAAATCTATAAAGGAAAATTTGAGTAAGTTGATGAAAGGATTATTAGATCAGAAATTTCAACAAGGTGGTATCATTGTTACACGCCTCGATGATTTGCTTAACTGGGCAAGGTTGTCATCTATGTTTCCAATGACATTTGGTCTGGCGTGTTGTGCAATTGAATTTATGAGCAACGCTACGGTGTATGATATGGATCGATTCGGCATGGCTCCACGCGCAACGCCTCGTCAGGCGGATGTGATGATTATTTCCGGAACGGTAACATTTAAAATGGCTGACCGCATCAAGAGATTGTATGAGCAAATGGCGGAACCACGCTATGTTATTTCAATGGGTTCTTGTTCGAATTGTGGAGGCCCCTATTGGCAACACGGTTATCATGTTGTGAAAGGAGTAGATCGTATTATTCCGGTGGATGTTTATGTTCCAGGTTGTCCGCCACGACCGGAAGCGTTAATCGGAGGTTTTTTAAAACTTCAGGAGAAGATCAGAAATGAAAGCATGATGGCGCCAAAGGCAATCGAGAAATTATTACAAAACGAAACTTCAAATGCCAGCGTTTGATCAGATCCTTGCAATCGTAAAAGAATCATGTACGCATGGTGAACCGCTGCCGGTAGAAAACACATCACCGAAAGCAATACAGATACCTTCTGAAGATTTACGTGTTGTTGCCGAAAATATTTTTCAAAATCCGGAGATGTATTTTGATATGCTTACATGCATTACCGGAATAGATAATGGAGTAGAAGCAAATACAATGGAATGTGTATATACTTTATATTCTATTCCATTCAATTCTCAATTGATGTTGAAAGTAATTCTGCCCCGGGCAAATCCAGAGATTGATTCGGTTAGTCATATTTGGAAATCGGCTAATTGGCTTGAGCGAGAAATTTTTGATATGTATGGCATTCATTTCAAAAACCATCCAGACCTGCGTAGAATATTATTACCTGGCGATTGGGAAGGATATCCTCTTCGAAAAGATTACAAGCAACAAGAATATTACAGAGGAGTAAAAGTAGAATCTTGAAAATGATTTACTAGTAACGATTAACCATTCACTTTTCCTTGGAGCAACAATACAAATATAAAGACACCAACCTCGTTCTTTCAGAACCCAATAAGTTCAATGCAGCGAACTTACGTTCAGAAGAAATGATCATCAATCTTGGGCCACAACATCCATCGACACATGGTGTGCTGCGGTTAGAGGTTTTGATGGATGGAGAATTGGTACGCGATGTTGTTCCACACATTGGTTACTTACATCGTTGTTTTGAAAAGCATGCGGAGAGTCTTCCCTACAATCAGGTTATACCATTTGTAGATCGACTCGATTACGTAGCCTCCATGAACAATGAGCATGCTTACGCGATGGGTGTGGAGAAGATGTTGGGAATTTCAGAACAGATTCCAAAGCGTGTTGAATACGTTCGTGTGCTGGTTGCTGAATTGAATCGCATAGCGTCTCATTTTATTTCAATCGGTACGTATGGAATGGACATCGGAGCGTTCACACCATTCTTATGGGTGATGCGTGATCGTGAGCATATCCTTCGCATGTTAGAGTGGGCATCAGGAGCGCGCTTGCTCTATAATTATATTTGGATTGGTGGTTTGTTTTATGATATACCAGTTGGTTTTGAAGATCGTTGTCGCGAGTTCATCGTGTATTTAAAACCCAAGTTGAAAGAGCTGGAAGAGATTCTGATCAACAATAAAATATTTGTTGAACGTACAGCGAATGTAGGTGTGCTTCCATTAGACCTTGCTATTAATTGTGGTGTAACCGGTCCAATGTTGCGTGCTTCTGGTTTGCGTTTCGATTTGAGAAGAGTAGACGGATACTCAGTTTATCAAGAACTTGATTTTGATATCCCGATTGGTGAAGGCAAGATGGGTAAGGTAGGCGATTGCTGGGATCGCAACTACGTTCGCTTTCTTGAACTTTATGAATCGTTAAAGATCATTGAGCAATGTGTTGAGAAACTGACAGGAGAGCATAAAAGAAGTCGTGACTTTGATCCTCAAGCATTGGTTCCAAAAAAAATTAGACCAAAGGCACAGGACTTTTATGTGCGTGCTGAAATACCAAAAGGGGAGTTAGGATTTTTCTTTCGAGCTGATGGAAAAAGTGATGTTGCTTTTCGATGCAAGTGCCGTTCATGTAGTTTTTCAAATCTTTCTGTATTGCCTGAAATATCGAAAGGCATTTTAGTGGCCGATCTTATTGCCATAGTAGGCTCGCTTGATATTTTGATGGGTGAAGTTGATCGA
>JANODK010000046.1:0-38225 GCA_031412655.1 Chryseolinea sp. | reverse complement strand
GGTCGATCGAATCTTTATGGTTAATCTTGTATCGTTGTATATTAGCACCACGGATGGTGAGGCCACTAGCTTTAAAATTATTTACCCTTTAATTCAGTATTATAATTTAAAAAGGCTACCCGGATGTATCGCCTTGACTGTAAGTGGGCCCAGCTGGGAACGATCCAGCGACCCCCTGATTATGAGTCGGTAGATTGGGCTAATCTTGTGGTTTCATCTCTTATCAACAGTGGTCAAAACGGCCAAATTGAGCAAATAAGCTATCATTCGTTATCACAACTTATCCGAGTTTATTACATTTGTGTAAACTAATGTGTAAACCATGAGAGTTAAGAAGCCGTCATTCAACATTATACTTTTCAAAAGTAAAGAGCTGGCAAACGGTGAACACCCGGTAATGATTCGGGCTACATTCAACCGTGAAAGAAAATATTATTCATTGGGATTATCGTCTAAGCTTGAAGCTTGGAATGATGAATTAGGCAGGTATGGAGGTAAGCGATTAAGTGAGGAGGAAAGACAGGCTAACCATGTGCTGAATGATTATGCGACAAAGCTCCGAACAATGGACGATCATTTTAGCAAGACCGAATTTACATTTGAAAAGTTTAACAGACTGTTTTTTAAATCAAGCAATGGAGTTGTTAGTACCTACTTTGAAGAGATCGTTAAGCAGTTAGAAGAAGAAAACAGATTTAGCAGCGCACAGGCATACGGCAATGCATTAAGCAAACTACAAGAGTTCAATAAAAAGGATTTCACTTTTCTGGACATTGATATAAAGTTTCTTCAGCAGTTTGAAACCTACATGAAGAAAAGTCTAAGCCCGGCAACGCGCGGCATTTACTTGCGCTCACTAAGAGCAGTTTACAATCGTGCTATAAAAGACAGTGTAGTAAAGGCAGAGAATTACCCCTTTAAAGGCTTCAGGATTGAGACAAGCAAAGGAAGAAAGAAAGCATTAACAAAAGAACAATTAAAAGAACTGAAGGCATTCAAGGCCGCAAAGGGCTCGCGCTTGTGGCATAGTCGCAATCTGTTTCTGTTTTCTTATTACGGTCGGGGTATGAACCTGACAGACATTGCAAACCTCACTTGGAAAGATGTTCGAAACGATCGGATATTTTACAAACGTCAAAAGACAAACGATCATCTTGATTTACTAATAGATGATAACCTGGCGAAGATCATGGCTGAATATTCAGGCAGTGATTTTATTTTTCCAATACTTGAAAAAGGACTTGAGCCTAAAACAATACGTCACAGAATTAAGGGAAGATTAAAAAAAGCAAATAGCGACTTGCAAGAAATTGCAAAGACTACAAGTGTACCCGATGATATAACTTTCTATTGGGCGCGTCATACTTATGCGACCACTTTAAAACGTGCCGGGGTTTCTATTGCCATCATTCAGGAAACGTTGGGGCATTCATCGGAGGCAGTTACAAAGAACTATCTCGATAGTTTCGAAACAAATCAGTTAGATAAAATCAGCAAATACTTATGAACCATCCTATTGTAACAATCCTTTTTAATGTCAAACGCAAAGGTTCAAAATATATCGAAGCTCCTAAACTTCTTGAGGAAGTTTACTTTCAAATCAAACAAGAATTACAAACATATCAACTCGAAAAGGCAGAAATATTAAAGCAGTATTGTATAGATACATTTCTTGAAGTTGAAGAAGAAGAGAAGGAGATTGAAGATCGGTGTAATAAAGCATATCAAAACGAAAACGATATAGCAAAGAGAAAACCTTTTGATGATGTGGAATTTAACTATTGGTATAAAGAAAGAGAGTATTATAATTCAGTCTTAGGACCAATACATGATTGTAAGTCAGTTCTTATTGAATTTTTGGCCTCATATTATCCTAAAGGATTTGCAATTAATGATGAACTTTTAGAAAAAGTAAAGACTATACTTCCGGCATGGAATAAAGCACGAAAAAAGGTATTGGCTTTGTCGAAAGTAAAGAAGCTAAATAAAGAAATGAGTAAGAAAGGAGGTAAGGCAAGCAAACGATTACCTGACAACGATACAATTCAAAAAGTGATTAGTTTAATGAAGAAAAAGCCGATTAAAGAAATCACCGAGGGTACATTGTTTCGTTTAGTAACAAAGGAAAAACTAACCAATTCAAAGGGTATGCCTATTTCTAAATCTTGGTTAAATAAGCATTTAGAAAAGTTTAAAGAAAGTAACTAATACGATAACAAGCCTTATCGTATTGATCGTATTTACTAAAGTTGTCAGGTATACAAAAATCATTTTATCAGCACATATCATTGCATTGTATTTAACACAATGCAATCATGGTAGCAGAACCAAGAATCATTTTAGAAGGAATTAGTATTGATGATTTCTTCGCACGCCTTCAGCAAATCAAAGACGTAAATGTATTACCCGTCAATGATGAGAACTTAACAGTTGACGAGGCCGCGCAATTTCTAAAGCTTTCAACACCTACACTCCACAGATTAAAAGCAGCTGGTAAAATTCCTTTTACTAAAGTAGGCGCACGTGTGATCTATAGACGTTCACAATTGATTTCGTGGATGAATGATAAAACCACTAAAGTGATTTTGAAATGACCCGCCACAATTCATCGATAGTCACGCCCACGGGGTTGTTACGAGTTTATGGACACAGTATGTACCCAAAGTATCCATCGGGTTGCATCGTTTCATTTAAAGAATGTTCTACACCTATACCATCCGTAATAATATGGGGTGAGGATTATGTGATTGAGTTAGAAGATCGCAGGATTATCAAGAAGGTGGGAAAGGGCGAAACGAAAGAATCTATTAAAGCAATCAGCCTCAACGAAACAGACGCTGAAATGCACCAATACGATCCAATAGAGATACACTTAAAACACATTAAAAGAATGTACATGGTGTTGGGCAAGGTTGTATTAGAAGCGTCACTATAACCTTCACAAAGATGACACGGACTGATCAATTGGTACTAGAGCTTAGACAGTTTGGAAAATTTGTCTTTGCTTATTCACTCCCGAAAGATCGTGGAGTTCCTGAAGCTCAATTGCGAGCTGAGTTGAAAACTCATTTCGAGAAATCTTTGGATAAGTTTTTTGAATCGCGGCCAAAAGTGATTGAGAGACCTAATGAACCCAATACCTACTAATCCAAACTATCCATGGAATCCTTCGCAAATAGTTTATTAGAAATCGGGGTTTGTGCGGTCCCTTGTAAAATGCCGGAAAAGAAACCCGCACTAAGTGAATGGACTAAGTTTCAAAAAGTTTTACCAACAATTGGCCAGCATCATTTTAATGGTTCGCTCGGAATCATTACCGGCAAAATATCGGGGAATCTTTTTGTTTTAGATATCGATGTGAAATACGATGTATCGGGCACATTATTACAAAGACTCGAAACGGAATTAGGTGCAGAACTGTGGGATAGAATTTTCCAAGTAGGATACATTCAAAAAACAGTTAACAATGGTCTGCATATTTTTTTAAGGTGTGAAGTAATAGAAGGTAATCAAAAGCTTGCAAGGCGGCACGCTACTGATGGCGAACTAGCAATTAATCCAACCGATAAGATTAGAGTTCTTTTAGAAACACGCGCTGAAGGTGGATTTATTGTTTGCGCACCTACTCCAGGTTATGAAGTTGTTTCTGGTTCTCTTTTAGAAATAGGTTTTATTTCATTGGAAGATAAAGATAGACTCTTTGAAGCTTGTCGGTCATTAAATGAAGTTTTTGAAGAAGTTAAACCACCAACATCAAAAAAGTTTATTAATGATTTACAAGGCTTGCCACCGTGGGAAGATTTTAACAGAAAAGTAAATGGAGGCGATTACATTCTTTCACAAGGCTGGCCATATTTTAAAACGGTAGGACCAAATCAACATCATTGCAGGCCGGGAAAGAAGGGAGCGACTTCAGGCACGTGGAATGACTCGCTAGGATTATTCAGATGCTTCACCACGTCCACAGCTTTAGAGGGTGATAAGAGTTACACCCCGTCATCATTGTTCACGCATTTGGAATGTAATGGAGACTTCAGCGAAGCAGCAAAACGGCTTTATGCTTTAGGTTATGGCGAAAGATTCAAACCCCAAAATGAACAGACCACTAAACAAATTGAAGGTGCTACGATATTACCAAAGAATTTTAAAGACTACATAATTAAGGATGAACCAACCGAAGAGATAGGAATAATTTCTATTAGCGGGGTTAACGTTCTCTCAATTGGTAATGTGCTTTTGCTTACCGGTCCAATGAAGGGACGCAAAACAATGCTCGCTTCGATTCTTGTCAATCAATGCAAACTAAAGACCGCTTACATAGACACCGAGCAAGGTAAAAAACATTCATGGAGGACCGGAAAGTTTACACCTACAGCGGATGTTTTTCATTTGAGGGGTGAGGACTTGCAAGAAATTACGCGAATAGTAAACGCGTGTGTTGAATCGGGAGAATACGGGTTGATGGTATTGGATAATGTGAGGGACTTGGTTTTAGATTTTAATGATGTCAAAGAATCAGGCCGCATTGAATTGTTCCTGAAAAAAATATCCGAACGGGTTCCTGTCATAGCGATACTTCACGAAAACAAAAATTCACAATCGGGGCAAGGGCATGTAGGTCACGGACTCGGTAAGATTGCCCAGACATCTATAAGGGTTCAATTGGTAGACGTGGAAGATCCGGCTAAAGGTAGTTATGTAGAATGCGTACGAAGTCGAGACGAGCCTTTTAAACGTGCTTTCATTTCGATGGATGGAAGACTTAGTGGCGATGACCTTCTAAAGATTGGAGGAAAGACAATGCTGCAAGAAGAGTTCTTCCGACTACTTGGAGACATTGAATATTCACACGATGAATTGACCGAAAAGATCGCAGACATTTTTGGCATAATGAAGTCAAGTGCAAAGAACAGTTTAACAGCTATTCGCAAAGCGTGCCCGGATGCGATTTCAGAACGGAAAGAGGGAAAACGTAAGATTTATTTCACTTCACTGACTGCAAAATGAAGCATAATGAAACGATGAAACGAAGCTGGACACCTTCAATTCACGCCCCCTTATATATAAGGGCGATGAAGTGATGAAACGATGAAAGAACGGATTATGAAAGCATTGCAAATACTTAGCGAAATAGATTACCAGGTTAAAAGGGATTTATACAAGAACGTCCCACTTCATGCCGTGCCTCGTGGCAAGTTCTCAGATCGGACAAGCAACGGACTTACTCAATGTGTACTAACGTGGTTAAGGCTTCACAATCATTACGCGGTTAGAGTAACAACAACAGGCAGACAGCTACAAGGGGAAACGGTTAAGGATGTTATCGGAAGGACACACACGCTACCAAGCAAATGGATACCCGGCACGACACGTAAGGGAACGGCCGACATCCACACGATTATAAACGGTAAGCATTGCAGCATTGAGATAAAGATAGGACGCGACCGCATGAGTAAGGAGCAGGCCACAACACAGCAAGACGTAGAGAAGGCAGGCGGTTGCTATTACGTTGCTAAAGACTTTGAATCATTTAAACAATGGTATGACAAACTTATAAATAACTAGAAGGGGAGCGTACATCGAAAGTCCACCATGACGTTCTTATGAACCGCCCTTCCGAAAAAAAATCAAGTCAATAATTCAAAGTAAAAAGGGAGAAAATGGATAACAACGAAATAGAAAAGAAAACCTTTCAGGTAAACATGACACCGGCAGAGTTCGACAAGCTTTACGAACAAAAATTAGCTACTTCACCAACATACAAAGCCGCGTATCATGAAACTGAAAAGATTCACGAACAAGTTACCGGCCATAGAAAGTATGCAGATAGTGAGAGTTACCGGGTAAGTAGAAATAAACGGTTAAAGAAAAAGGTAACTATGTTACGTAACTGATTCAGACAAATGTCATTCACTTACACGTAAGTTTGTATTGAAGTTCAACAAAAAAAATATTATGCACGTAAGTGATTTGTACGGAGATGAATTATTGAAAAATACTTTTGGTAGCGCGAGAGTTGTTGACTTAGGGAAACGCTTTCGAGAGGTTAGTCCAGATTTTCCACAAGGCAAAGGAGACAAGGGAAATATCTTGCCTGGGCATGCATTACAATTTTTACTTGCATTGGCAAAATCAAAATCAATCAATGATAGGAAAGAAGTTTATCGTTCTATTTCTTCAATTGTAAGTATGTACAATGAGACTGGCGAATCTCTTTACGTGGCACTTAATGACTTGCTTTCAAATATTGAATTACTCGAAACAGTCTATGAAGTTAGGGTAAGCATGAATGAAGATTTTGCTCAAATAGTTTATAATAATGGAAGAACAGAAAGCTTTAAAAAGAAAGTTGATTTGTTTAGCATTGAAGTAGACCAATCGACAATTTTCAAAGCAAAGTTTCTGGTTGCTTTCGCTAGTAAATATTATTTAGATAAGAATAATGAAATAATTTTTGAATAAAAAGAAAGACAACATGACCAAAACATTAGCAGGACTATACGACCAGAAACAAGAATACATTGATGAAATGAAAGCTATATCGTTAAAAGCGAAAGGCAGTGATGATCAAATGTTAACGGTTAATGATAGCAAGCGATTTGAAGAGCTTGAAAGCAAAATCAAGGATACAAACACGCGTATCCAACAACAAAACGATATAGAGGGAGATATTAACATAAATAAAATTTTAATGAAGAAATACAGCGGAAATGGAACAAGTGAAGAACTTGACCAAGCGGATGAAAATTCAGTTTTCACTTATTACAAAAAGAGTAAGGAAGAAGATCCAACTTCAAGAAATGCAGTTGCAAACTTTGTAAGGAAGAATTTTGACGTACACCCTGAGGTCGACAAGCTTTCACCGGGTGAATATATCCGTGCTATTCTTGGCGGACCAAAAACAAAAAATCAAGAACGCGCACTTTCTGAAGGCACTAATTCAGCTGGAGGGTTTACGGTCCCGGCAATAACAAGCGCAATGATTCTCGATAACGTGCGAGCTAAGAGCCACGTGTTAAGATCAGGTGCGCAAGTTGTATTGCTTGATTCCAATCAACAAACAATTGCAAAGATAACAGCAGACCCAACGGTCGCGTGGTTAGCTGAAAACGCAGCCATTACCGCGAGCGATGCAACTTTCGGGGCTGTTCCTTTTGCAGCTAAAAGTTTGAAGTGTACCGTCAAGGCGTCTTTCGAACTTGTTCAAGATAGCTTGAATTTAGGCAAAGCAATTGACATGAGTTTAACTGGAGCTTTTGCAAATGAAATTGATCGTGTGGCAATTCAGGGAGCTGGAACAAGTACAGAGCCGAAAGGAATTTTTAACTATACATCTCCCAGCGTATTATCAATGGGAACTAACGGGGCGGCCATTACATCATGGGATACACTTATAGACGCGATCAAAGTAATGCTAGATAATAATTGTGACGTTCCTAATGCCGCAATCATGCACCCTAGAACCTGGCAAGCTTTGATGAAATTGAAAGATACTACCAATCAATACATATCATTACCAAAAACTTTGCAGGGAATAACTTTCAATGAGTCCAGCAAGGTTTCAATAGCACAAACTCAGGGTTCATCATCCGTGGCTAGTTCAATCTACATGGGAGGTTTTGAAAATCTGTTTTACGGTCAACGTTTACAAACAACGATTATACCTACAAACGAATCATTAGCAAGTAACGGACAATTTAGTTTCGTGTGTATAGCTCGAGGTGATTTTCAACCATACCGCGAGCAAGCATTCGGACTTATCAAAGGTATTTTATAAGATTTTCTTTTTGGGTTTATTTATACGGTGAGACGTGGAAGCCTGGGGACTAACATCCTCGGGTTTTTTTTATTTACTGATTTTCCGTTAAGACAAAAATCCTTTTGCCAAAATATGGGGAATCCCATATTTAAAAGTTCTTGAAGCCAAAGTCCGATAATCGGACACTGCCTGAAACTCGCATTTATCCAGTAGTAAGAATATCTTTCTGGCTTTACGATGCGAAGATATTCGCATCGTTATGGGGAAACCCATATCGGTCATACTCCTTTAACTACCAGATTTTCCCTTAGTAGGCCAGTTAACTATTAATAAGGTCTTTCGGATTTACACCTAACGCCTCAGCAATTCTGAATAATGCAGTTAATGAAGGCTCAGTTTTGTTGTTAATGTATCGGTTAACGGAATTGTATGTTATGCCAGTTTCTTTGGCAAGCCAATAACCTGACCTCTCTTCCTTTTTCAGGACATCTTTTATCCTATGTAATACCTTAACTTTAGCCATATCGTGCATAAAGATATACAACCATCGATGGCCTACCAAATGTATTTATATATCTAATTAGGTATATATCTTACTTGTTGTATATTTGATCTCAAGAATGGCAATCTATTAACTAAACTTTAAACGGTATGGAAACAAACTCAAACCTTAGTTCTGCAATCGCAAAGTTTTTTTTCTTCAAGGATCAAAACCTGACTGATCGGATCCCGTTTCTGGCTGGCGCCGAATTAACAAGACACGAAGTAGAAAGAATTGCATTTGATGCAGAAACACCAGAAAATATTGCAGAGAATTTTCAGAGGGTTATTAAGCTTGCAGATAATATGATAAATGGTGTTGACAAAACTATGCGTATCAGTGATACGAATGGCGGGCATTATAACTGGCCAGCGCACAGAATCCTTTTTATAGTTTATTCTGATGGATTAAAACTTTGGATTGATTAAACCAAAGAAAAGCAGTTTTTCTAAATTCCATAAAGTGTGAAATGGGAATTGTTCCAAAAACGGGAAAATCATAGCGCGTATAAAAGCGTACAAGACGATTTAAGATGATTATAATACCTTTAATAAAAATATATACGAAGTAAGTAACTATTGGACATATATGTGTTTACTTTGGTGATATGGAATGTATTCCTATCTGGTATTATTATTGGTGCTAGGACTGTTACAAATAAAGTCAAACAAAATGCTATTAAAGCAAGAGACTATTAAGCTTGATCTCAAGAACGGCACGGCTCAAGGCGTAATTAGGGTTATCGAATTTAAAGACCACGAATTTTATATTGCATTCAATCCTACCTTGAATATTTCTGGTTACGGTGAAAGCGAAAAAGAAGCATTAGACATGCTATTCCACGATGTACTTTTCGATTTTTTTCAGAATTTATTGAAGCTTACAGAAGCTGAAATTTCTTGCGAATTATCGAAATACGGATACGATCGGAGTAGGATTTTTAATAGCAAGAAAAGTAAAAGATATACCGGCAGAGGTCCAGTTGTTTCCTCGGCAAAGATTCTTGAAAATTTGAACTTACCACCGGAAACTCCAATTAAAGAAAAGTATCTTGAAGTAGCTTAGATGGGTAATGCAAGGCCGGTAAAGACCTCATGTTGGAAAAATTTTTTAGAATCTCGAGGTTGCCACTTTGAAGGAACCGGTAAACATGCCAAATGGAAATGTCCTGGGTGTTTTAGGTCGATTATTTTTCGAAACGCACCGAAGGAAATTCCCTTTACTCATATTCGAACTAATTTAGCCACAATGAATGTCGATGTAGACGTATTTTGGGAGTGGGTTGGAAAAAACTGTTAAGTGGTTTCAATATATAGAGACTCAAATAATTTCTGTTTTATCTCCGTATCAGTGTACCCTATTGGGTAAACCAATAAACAAAAAAGGCAATCACATCTCTGTAATTGCCTGATAGTCAAGTGGGCCCAGCTGGGCACGATCCAGCGACCCCCTGATTATGAGTCAGGTGCTCTAACCAGCTGAGCTATGGGCCCGATTTTTATCTTTTTTGAAAATCGAGGTGCAATGTTACATATTTGAGCCTGAATACACAAAACGATTTTCATGCCTCCTCTTCCGTCTGTCAAAAACCTTATTTTCGATCTCGGAGGCGTTATCCTCGATCTTTCTGTCGATCATACCCTGCAAGCTTTTTCTACTGTTTCAGGCCTTGAAAAAACTGTAGTGAAGGAGCGTTTCTTATCTTCTGATGGGTTTGAAGAATATGAAAAAGGACAATTGACCGATACTGAATTCCGCGATTTTGTCCGTGAGGTTTATTCAGTAAAGGTAAGCGATGCGATTATAGACCAATGCTGGAATGCCATGCTGCGGGGAATACCTTCCGTGAAGCTTGATTTGTTGGACCAACTCAGAAAGACCTATCAGGTTTATCTGTTGAGCAATACGAACAACATTCATTTGCAATACATCCAGACGAAGATTATGCCATCGTTACGTGGCGATAAATCGTTAGACGATTATTTTCATCGCGCGTACTACTCTCACCTGATGAAAAAAAGAAAGCCTGATGCTGAAATTTTTGAACATGTTTTGGAAGAAAATGGTTTGGAAGCCAACGAGTCACTTTTTATTGATGACAATGAAGCCAACATTGAAGGCGCAAAAGCACTTGGCATTAAAACGTTACACGTTCCAACTCCCAACCTTATCCTGACTTACTTCCATGCCTAAAGAAACGCGCAGAATACTTTTTCAAATTCTTTTGTTTATAATCACTTTCATCACCACTACCTTGGCTGGAGCTGAGTGGACACATGGCCGATCCATCTTCATGAAGGATTTTGGTTGGAATGATTTTGTTGGAGGTATGGAATACTCTATACCCTTTCTATTGATCTTAACAGTACATGAATTTGGTCATTACTTCACAGCTATTTACTATAAAGTAGAATCTTCACTGCCGTATTATATTCCTTTTCCACCACTTCCATTTTCTATTGGTACTATGGGAGCGCTCATCCGGTTACGTAGCAGAGTTCCATCTAAAGTTCAGAACTTTGATATAGGTATTGCAGGTCCCCTGGCTGGATTTGTAATGGCCATGATTATTTTGTTTTATGGATTTACCCATTTGCCTTCAATAGATTATATTTTCCAAATCCATCCGGAGTATAAAGTGTATGGTGTCAACTACGCTGATCATGTTTATCAAAATCCAGAACCCGGTACTATTGATGTAGCCTTTGGTGATAATTTGCTCTTTTATTTTTTTAAGAATGTGGTGGCTGAGCCCGCTCTTGTTCCTAATCCGCATGAACTAATGCATTATCCATTTTTGCTTGCAGGCTTTCTATCACTTGTCTTTACATGTCTTAATCTTCTACCGATTGGTCAGCTTGATGGGGGTCATGTTGTTTATGGTTTATTTGGTTATCGGATACATCGTATTATTGCTACTGTATTTTTTACGGTCGTGATTTTTTATGCAGGCTTTGGTTTCGTTAAACCGACAGATACACCAGAGACATTGCTTCTCTGGGTTCCCGGATACCTTGTTTTTTTATACTTAGCATTTTCAGGATTGAAACTTTCGATGCGCGATACAGCTATGTATGCCGCAGTGATGTTTGCTGTTCAGTTTAGTTTGTCGTGGATATTTCCTGGGGTAGAAGGTTATTCAGGTTGGTTATTATTCGTTTTTGTAATTGGGAGATTTGTTGGCATTGATCACCCGCCATGTGAAATAGAAGAACCATTGGATGGTAAGCGTATTGCGTTAGGCTGGATCGCTTTAATCATCTTTGTGTTATGCTTTAGCCCGGCACCATTGGTAATGAAAGCGTTTGGAGAGTAGAAGATGAATTCAATTCGACTTTAAGTAACTCCCCAAGATAATAATCGCGATCAGTCGATTATTATCTTTTTTGTTTGAAGCACATTGCCTTTAATAATTTTCACAACGTAAAGTCCTGAAGTGGGATTGGGTATGGTGATGCTTGTATTGTCATCTTCCTGATTCGATATAAAAGGAATGGTTTGACCTGTTATCGTTATGATTTCCATTCGGTCGTATTTTCCCTTAAGGTAAAATTCACCCTTGTTTGGGTTGGGAAATACTTGCAACGACTTCTCCTCATCTTCAATTCCAATTATAATATCAGCCTCTCCGAAACGCGGGCGAAGCATGATACTTCCCTCTACTGCATCATTTACATCCCACTGACCATTCGTGTAAACAATCATCTTATCACCTGTATTGTTGCTGACATCCAGACCTACTATAACACTACCGTTTACAGGTTGTTTCCATCCAATGTAATAAGTAGTACCTACCAGAAGAGGTTCTCCAATTTGAACAAATTGAAAGACGTTAACCCCCGTTGGCTGGATTAGATAACTCGGTTTCGTGTACAGAACTTCACCAGGCTTTCCTCCATCATCAGCATAAATTGTAAAGTCGACAGTCAAGCTGTTTGTTACTCCGAATTTTGGGAAATAAATATAAAATCCATTTAGAATAGCCAATGAATCCGGAATGTTTGCAGGTCTTGTAAACTGGTAGGCCACCCGGTTTCCCGCTTGCGTTAGGCCAACCGAATATTCTGCAATTCCATCATCATAGGCATAATAATTATCGAGGTAAAAATGGGATGACGTAGAATCATTAATACGAAGATCATTCGGCAAAAATGCATCAGCCACTCCACTTGCGCTACCACTGGATGTAATTTTTACTTTCAACTCTACCTCAATCGAATCAGAAGATGGATTGAATTGTGAGGAATTGCTTGGGTCAGGAAGGTTTATGAGCTTAACCCGGTTGCGTTCAAATGCGTCAACTTCCCCATCGATAACGAGTTCACTAGAATCCAAAACAGCTTCAAAATAATCAGTTGGTGGATTCAGGTAGTTTGTGAAGTGCGCTATAACTTCATATCTCTCCGAGATAGAACTTACATTGTTCATTAAATTGTTTACATCAAATTCTACGCTATCGTCTATAAGCGGTGCAGCAAAAAAATGTTTGATCGGCATAGCATAGTAACTTCCGAAGAGTGGCGAGATGGATGAGGTTATGGCTTGATCAGGAAAAGCCGTGTCATTAATTGTTCTTCCTTTATTTAAATATACGTAGTCAATATTCCAGGTATCAAAAGGTCCGCTCTCTCTTCCGTATTTTTTAATTTGAAACTGAAAAGTGTCATGAAAGAAATCATCTCCACTTACCTGGACGATGGTATCATAGAAAACGGTTTTGTCAAGAGAAGATTTTGTATTGATCGTCATGACTTCAATCCATGCACCATTCTTGTCTTTAAATTCTACTCGCAGGTAATCTGTAGGATCGGGTGGTTCACCATTGCCTTGCCATTGGTAGAAGAAGCTTAGAAATACAGAATCTCTATCAGCACCAATCACAGCAGCCAAATCGATGGGTTGTGATTGAAGTGTATCCCTAAAACCGTTGGCAAGAACCTCATTAGAATACGGTAGTCCCACTGAATTAAGACCATCAAATGAAGCGACATTAATGGTGGGCACATTTATTCCCAGTCCATCGTTGATCCAAACGTTAGCGCCTATCGACCAAAGTGATGAGAGCGGCACATTCGACTGTGCATTGGATGTATCGTTAATGGGTGTAAAGGAAAAATCATCCCAGAAAGGAAGGGTGAGTGATGCAGCTTTTGTTCGTGCTACTTCTTTTTTTGATTTTGATATCGAAGATGGATTTTTTCGTTGAACTGGAAACCGTGCAAGTTGCGCATATGTCGATTCATGTTGAATAAACGAAAACACAATCAACAACATAACAATCCATAAACCCTTGTGTGAGCTCAAGAGTGATGAACGATGCATGGATATGTTGTTAAGGATTTTCACTTTCATCGTCCTCATCCGGAATAGGTGTGCCAGGCTTGCCAATCCAAAGATCAACGGCATCGCCTACCTTTATATTTTCTCCGGGCTCAGGCTTTTGTTTTAAAACTACGCCATCTGTTGTGTCGCCAACTAGAATAATTTCTCCAACATTCAGATTCCAGCCTGAAATCATAAACTCAGCCTCATCATAAGGTAAGTCGAGGAATGTTGGAATCTCCAGTTTACCACCGGTTCCTCCATCCATTACCACTAAATCAATAATGGCACCTTTCGGTACACGGTCTCCAGCCTTTAACTTTGCGCCTTTATATTTCATCTCTTTAACAATGTTAAAGGGGCCGGCTACCAATTCAATTCTGCCTCGCCTTAATTCATTGCTTCGAAGTACGGCATCGGCATTGACCACTGAACCGTCAATCAAATTTGGAATTGGAACGGTAGGCGGATTAGCACGATTGATGGAAATAAAAATCTTTCTCCCTTCTTTCACTTTCGATCCGGCATGTGGAAATTGTTTGAGCACCGTTAATGGAGGATATTCCGCTGAATAGGATGAGTCGTTTATTTCATAGCGCAAATTCCGGTTTACCAAAAAGCGTTCAAGTTCACTGATGGTTACGCCCTCTACATTGGGTACTGTAATCGTTTCACCGTGATTGGTGGTGTTTGGCAGATAGGCATAGAAATACAAAATACCCATCACCAGGATGATACCCGCGGCAACTAGAAAATGAAGGAGCAATCCTCCTAAGGTATTTGTGTTAAATCGTTTGAAGCTTAAGTTCATTCTCTATACCAGTTAAGGAGCAAATATACAACCATCAGAATTTTAAAGACGACTGAAAATCGCGCTCAATGCGCTTGCTTCGGTCGTAGCGCTCCTGCGCAAGGTTAAGCAGTCGGCTGATCAGTTCGGTAAAACTGATACCACGTTCTTTCCACATCATTGGATACATGCTGGAGTTTGTAAAGCCCGGAATGGAATTAATTTCATTGATGTAGATATTTCCTTTCTTGTCCAGAAAAAGATCAACACGGGAAAAGTCTTCGCAATGCAAAACTTCGTATGCTTTAACCGAAGCCTTGCGAATTTCCTCAGCAATTGTTTTCGGTAACTTAGCTGGCACATCAATGCGCACAGCCTCGGGGTCTACATACTTGGCATCGAAGGTATAGAACTCGTATTTTTTATTGATCACAATCTCGCCCGGGTTAGAAGCTTCAGCAGGATAGTTGCCCAATACAGCGCATTCAATTTCACGACCACTTACATATTCTTCCACCAGAATTTCATCATCATACCGAAATGAATCTTCAAGCGCGATTTTAAAATCCTTTTTATCCTTCACTTTCGAAACACCAACAGACGAACCCAGGCTGGCTGACTTCATCATAAAAGGAAGTCCGATTTCTTTAACGATGGCATTGAAACTGATTTTCTCTTTCTGACTAAAGTTGAAAGAAAGAAAATTAGTCACCGGTAATCCGGCATCTTTTAACAGGCGCTTCGCTACCACTTTATTCATTGACATTGATGAGCCTAAAACGCCTGTGCCCACCATGGGTATATCCATCGCTTTGATGAGACCTTGAATACTTCCGTCTTCACCATCGGTACCATGTAGGACAGGAAAAATAGTATCAACTGTAAATCGTTTGCCGGTCGATAAAACAATAAAGCCCGGCTTCTGAGCATCGAGTACTAAGCTGACAGGCTCGCCCTTTTGGATATCTTTACTTACACCAGAAGTAAGAAACCACTTACCGCCTTTGGTGATGCCGATGGTAATGGGTTCGAACTTTTTCTTGTCAATATATTCGGCAATGTTTCGGGCTGAATTAATGGATACCCCATGTTCTACTGAACGCCCTCCAAACAAGATGGCTACTTTTTTCTTTTTTGACATTCACTCAAATTTTCGTTGTTCGCAAGATAATGAAAAGCCGTAATTCATTGCAGGAAAAATACGGTTCACAGAAGTTTATGGAAAGGCTTGGGTTACAGGTAAAATCCTAATCTGTGATGAATAGTTTTTCCGAATGAATTTGGTTTGAAGTTTTGATCCGCACAAAGTATAATCCGTTTGCTGCATTGGGCAGAGATAGCAGCAGGGTTTGGTTCGAAGCGTTATCAATTATTTCGGTATAAATAATCTTCCCCATTCGATCAATAATATCAAGTTGAGCAGTTCCAACTTCAGGAAGATTCAGGGTTATGTAAATAGACTCTTTGCTTGCTGGGTTTGGATAAACCGAAAAGATGTTTCGGATTATAAAGAATTGAATGTTATCGAGGTATAGATTATTGCCATTGTCATTGGTTGCTACAAAGGCCAGTCGAACATTGTCTTTTCCAGCTAATGCAGAAAGATCAACCGATAGCTTTTGCCAATCGGATTCCTGTTCGGGCTTCCAACTGTCGGATGATGTTTCATTTGGAGAAAGTTCTGTTCCGGTTTTATCAAATAATGTTGTTGTAAACGAATAGCCACAATCTGTTGAGGCCAATATGCGAAGCCGATCGTTTGTGCCTGGATTTACCTTGTAGGATAAATCCAAAAACATTCTGGTTACGGCAATGGATGAAAAATTAAACACCGGACTAACTAACCATGCTTCATCGCCAGAGGTTGTATTGTCAAATGCGTTGAAGTAAAGAGAGGTTTTATAGTTGGTTGTGATGGGTAGAAATCTCATTCCACCTTTGGGGTTAGTTATTGTCCATTGCTCCGAAAAATTTCCGTCAAAATTTTCACTTAAGGGTATGTTTTGCTTTACATCATTTAAAATGACTGTGGTTGTGCTTGTATTGTCTATCGGATTGAGATCGGCTACACCGTTTGGTGATTTTAATTCTACAGAGAAGGAATTTTCTCCATCATCCAAGAAGACGGAAGGTAATGTAATGTCAATCGATTTATTGATTCCAAGATCAATACCACTAACAAGTTTCGTCTTTGTACTTCCGTTGTTGAGAGTATAGTCAACGGTAAAGGAAACAATGTTTGTTGTTCCACTATTCTTCACACGGATAACAGGCTCTGCAGTCGTTGAGCAGGTAACGGGTGATGGCGAAACAATTTCAGTGAGTGAAATATCTTCAAATTCGGTTGTAACAATACCTACATTATCCAGGTACAGATTGTTGCCGTAGTCATTCAATCCAATAAAAACCAATTGAATATTACTTTGCCCTATGAATGCACTTAAGTTGATCGTCTCGGTTCGCCATTGTGCTGCGCTGGTTGGAGTGAAATCATTTGTAGTACCTGTTGTGGTAGAAAGTGTTGATCCCTTCTTGTTATAGATTTCTGTTGCCTGACTAAGATCGGAGTTGCAATTTTCCAACACTAACACGCGCAGTCCATCATTACTCGAATTGAAACGAGCATACGCTACATCAAAGGTAAGCACAGCTACTGTTTTGGTGGAAAGGTCAACTACAGGTGTTGTCAAAAAATCAATTTCACCTTCGCCATCTTCGTAATCATAGAAAGCCATCTTCATGGCTTTGTTCGATGGATTGGCATTAGCAGCATTGGCATTTTGCCAGGTATATTTTTGATCCGGGTTTTGAATGATCCAGTTAGGCGGTGTTGAATTAAAGGCTTCTGTAAAAGGTGTGACCTGTGTAAAAGCAATTTGCGTAGATTGATTAACTACGTTATCTGCAGGATTGCCATCACTAACTCCATTAGTTTGAAGAATGGTGAACGTTACTGTATGATTGCCGCTGGTAAGAGAAAGGTTTGTGAAGGTAATGGTTGTTGATGCCAATGGAGCTAAAGAAAGCGTTGGCGAAATTGTCTCTACAAAGACACCATCTTTTTCGATTTGAATTTGTGCAGAGGTGATGAGGTTGTTTCCATAATTCCGAATTTCAATGGTAGGTGTAAAGGTTGTGTTACATTCACTCAATGCTGGTGTAATAATTTCCTTAATGCCTAAATCATTTGCAACCGGAACAGGATCAAGAAGTGCAGGAGAAGTAAGTAAGCTTAGTCTTCTCGGACTGTTTTCAATAACCGTTTGCATGCGACTTACTTGACCTTCTGTAAAAATATTCATGCAAACATCATCGGTGTAGTCAAGATAGTTTTGAAACATTTTATTGTTCGTGCATGATAGACTGGGATGAGCCGGACAACCCGTTGTACTGTTCGCTTGGTTTGGTGTGTCATTAACATAATCAGTTCCACTACAGGCACCACTATCATCGCCCCAGGTATGACGAAGTCCAAAGAAGTGACCAATTTCATGTGTAGCGGTTCGGCCTTTGTTGTAATCGGGTTCTAAATTAAATGCACCATCATCATCGGAACCAAATGCTTGATAGGCAATTACAACGCCATCGGTTAATCTGTTGTTTGATGAATTTTCTAATCCTGCAAGATTTGATACTGGAAACTGTGCATAACCAAGGTAATCTGTAATGTTACATACCCAAAGATTAAGGTAATCTTCAGCAGGCCAGTAACTGGTTGATTTTAGTTCGTAGTTATCGTTAATGGTGTACGAAGTTTTCGTTCCCTGTTTTCGAACGATGCCGGTGGTAGGTAGCCCTTCAGGATCTCTTTTAGCTAAAACAAATTCGATATCAAAGATTCCTGCAACGGGAAGAAATTCTGCTGGAGTGTTTGATGCATCCGAATTCAATCGCTGATAATCTTTGTTGAGCACAGCGATTTGAGAAAGTATTTGTGCTTCTGAAATATTTTTGCCGACACCAATTGCTTCACCATTGTGAATAACATGAACAACAACCGGAACCTGATAGGTAGCCTGCGTTCTAAAAGCACCCGTCTTTTTAGTTTTGCTTTTATTCTTTTGAAGCCAGTTCTCAAAAGTAGTTTCGTTTTCGAGAATACGATTCTGACTTTTTAATTTCTGAGTGTATTCAACCGTTCCGCAGCGATCTTGCGCAAAAGAATTTTTATTGGATAGAAAAAGGAAGACAGAGAGAAAGGCAAGACTCGCTATTGAACGAGCCTGACGAAAAAGATTATATGCGTAACGTTTCTGAAAAATCACTTTTACTCAAATCAGTCTGAACTGTATCGACCAAAGGTAAGAAGAGTAACCGTTAATCTAAGATAATTGTAGCTCTACAATTTGATTTTTCAAGAAGGTTCTTTACTGCTTCTTATTTCTCAAATTGAAATTATCAAGGAGAGTTTGATAATGCGGGTCATTAGAAAGTTTGTTAGCAAGTTCGTAGTATGTCTTCGCATCAACCAATGAGTTAAAGTTTAATTCCGTATACAGGCCGCTAATCAATGAAAGGATTGGTTTGTCGGGAGTACAGGCGAATGTGATTTGTTTATCGTCAGCGCCTGACTTTACAAGAGGGAAATATTCAGCTTTTTCCTTTGATGAATTATCCTTTACAGTGAAAAGAATTTTGGATTCGTGTTCGATAAATTTATCCAATACATCTTTTTTGAGTGTTGCTTCATTCGATGATGTAACGAAGCTCATCAATACATCATCATAGTAGTTCTTGATCTCAATTTTGTATGCCTTGACTTCTCTTTGAATCCACCATTTTATACAAATATCGCCACTATAGATAATTTGCTTTTCTGAAAGGGGTGGATAGGTAAGTTGAATTACTATTGCGCAATTTATTACGGTCGGGTTTGGATTGAGTTGGTAAAGCATAGAAGCTCTTCTTTCCTTCATTTCCAGAAACTGTAGATTTTCCTTTAAGAATTGAAATTCTCTGGAAGATTCATCCAACGTCTTCAATTCCTCAAGAAGAAACTCACTAAGATCTTTTGTGGAGGTTGTATCCTTTTCAAGGCTTTCTTGTGCAACGGATAGATTTGAAATCTGAATTAGAATTAACAGTATGACTAAGCATTTCATACGCTTCAACTGAATTTATTTAGTTATTATAGCTAGCAATGATTCTTTTGTTAAGCGTGGAAAGTTTTCTAAAATTTCATTTTCTCTCCAACCTTGAGCCATTAAACCAACGATGTGTTCAACAGAAATTCGTGTTCCGTTTATTGTAGGTTCCCCCAACCAAACGGTGTCTAAAAGCTTGATTGGCGACACAGACCTGTTTATTTAGTTATCTTTTGTTAGCGGCTGAACGCTTGATAATACTCTTCTTTGCGAAATACTCTTTAATAGCTTCGAAGTCCATATTAGCAATGTCTTTGCTTATTCTGTCACGCTGCTGTCTCATAAAGGCAACTGCGTCAAAATCTTTCTTAGCGGGTGTTATTTTTGTTGCCATCTTATATTTCTTTTGGTGTTCTTATTTCCAAAGTTTGATGTCCCAATCTCAAATTTATCGAATTATATCCTCTTATTCTGGAAATGTTCACAATGTGTTTAAAGTTCCAACTTACTAGTATATCGACTTTGTGAATTGTGGCTAGCGCAATGTGAAGACAATCTGCGCGGCTCGTTTTACCCACAACCTTTTCTCGTATATAGGTATCAGCCAAATTTACCGCTTCGGGTGTAATCTCAACAAATTCTTTATGTTTAGCAGGTATCTGTTTAAAATAGGTCTTTACTTTATCAGGTGAATATTCTAATTCATTGTTTGTAATCTCCGAATAAACAATTTTGATTTCACCACTTTCAACCCTGGCAAAAAATGGTTTTGTATCAGTTGAAAACTCGATATCAAATAATCCACCAATAACGGATGTGTCAATGTAAATTCTGGGTATCATTTAAAATCTGTTACTCCTTCATCTCACCATCAACGAAGGTATATCGTTATAACAAACGAAATTCTACCAAGCCCTAACCAACCGGAGTAAGATTCACCACTTCAATCGACTTCACTTCAGGCACAGCTCTTTTAATAGCTTCTTCAACGCCTGCCTTAAAGGTCATCGTTGACATCGGGCAGCTTCCGCAAGCACCAACAAATTCAAGCTTCAGAACATTGTCAGCGGAGAGTTCCAATATCTTAACATTGCCACCATCGGCCATCAAATACGGGCGAATGGAATCCAGCGCAGTTTCGATATTTTTTGTAATGTCTTCGAGTGTTAAAGTATTCATTAGACTTTCAGTTCTACGCGTTGCGTTTGTGTAAAGTTAGCATTTCTTATGGCAATCTGTCTTGCCAATGTTTCGGCCAAATCCCTAAAGGCTTTTGACGTAACATTATCTTTTAACACGGCCGGCAATCCACTATCACCGCTTTCGCGGATACTTTGCACTAATGGTATTTGACCTAACAATGGAACACCGTGTTTTTCTGCTAAGTTCTTCCCTCCGTCTTTTCCGAAGATATAATATTTATTGTCGGGTAATTCTTCGGGTGTGAAGTACGCCATGTTTTCAACTACACCTAAGATCGGTACATTAATCTGAGGCTGTTTGAACATCATCATTCCTTTGTTCGCATCAGCAAGTGCAACTTTTTGAGGAGTCGTTACAACAACAGCTCCTGTGACAGGCACAGTTTGCACCATAGTAAGGTGGATGTCACTTGTCCCGGGAGGTAAGTCTATTAATAAGTAATCGAGATCACCCCATTCTGCATCGCTGAAAAATTGTTTGAGAGCTGAACTCGCCATCGGTCCGCGCCATACCACGGCACTGTCTGGCGGTGTAAGGAAACCTATAGAAAGTAGTTTCACTCCGTATTGTTCAATGGGTATTATGATATTTTTCCCGTTGATCTGTTTTACCGTGGGTTGTTCAAACTCACAGTTAAACATGGTAGGAATAGACGGCCCGTAAATATCAGCATCAATCAAACCCACTTTAGCACCAGATTGAGCTAAAGCCACAGCCAAATTGGTGGTAACAGTTGATTTACCTACACCACCCTTGCCCGAAGAAATGGCAATAATATTTCTAACTCCTGGAAGGATAGGAGTGTTATCCCGTGAGGTTGTTACGGACGAGGTAATGAAAATCTCAATGGCAACTGATTCGCCCACCACTTTTTCAACAGCATCTTCGCAATCCTGGCGAATCTTTTCTTTTAAAGGACAAGCAGGAGTGGTGAGAACCACTGTAAAGCTGACTTTTTCGGGACTGACCTTCACGTCTTTAATCATGTTTAGGCTCACCAGGTCGCGCTTCAAATCGGGGTCATCTACCGTAGAAAGGGCTTTTATAATATCAGATTCAGTAAAACTCATGGGCGTATAACAGTGAAAAGGAAAATAAGGTCTAAAATTTCGCTGCAAATTAGTTACAAAGTCGACAGTCAATGGTTCATAGTCGATAGTTTTTGTTTCGAGAAATAGTCCACCGGCAACAGTCGACTGTGGACAGTGGACTGTGGACTATTATTATCTTTGCCCGGAATAGGAAGCCCATTAGAATTCCAGCCCATTAACCATTAACTCCAACCACGCCTCGTGATCTCCCGAGAAACCATAGATGAAATAAAAAGCCGTATCGACATTGTTGATGTGGTTGGGGATTTTGTGACGCTCAAGCGCACAGGGCAGAATTATAAGGCACTAAGCCCGTTCTCGAACGAAAAGACGGCTTCGTTTTATGTCGTTCCCTCGAAAGGTATTTTCAAAGATTTCAGCAGCGGCAAGGGTGGCGATGGAATTACCTTCGTGATGGAGCATGAAGGGATGAGCTATTTAGAAGCCATCCGTTACATGGCTAAGAAATATGGTGTAGAGTTAAAAGAGGAGGCGACTTCGAAAGAAGAACTGGCGCAGAACAGCGATCGCGATAGCCTCTACATCATCATGAACTATGCGAAAGAGCATTATAAAAATTTACTCTTCCATTCTGACGAGGGTCAAAGCATTGGTCTCAGTTATTTTCGTGAGCGCGGCTTTAATGATCGCACCATCGAGAAATTTGAATTAGGATATAGCATAAACGAGTGGGATCAGTTCAACAAAAAGGCACTAAGCGCAGGCTACAGTGAAGAAATGCTGGATAAGTCTGGTCTGATTGTAAAAAGAGATGACGGAAGATTTTACGATCGCTTTCGCGGAAGAGTAATTTTTCCCGTACATAATTTATCGGGAAAGGTAATTGCTTTCGGTGCGCGTATTCTCACGAAAGAAAAAGATCAGCCGAAATACATCAACTCACCGGAAACAGAAATTTATCATAAGAGCAATGTGCTCTATGGAATGTATCAGGCGAAGAATGCAATACGCAGAGAAGATTTTTGTTACCTGGTTGAGGGCTACACCGATGTAATTTCCATGCATCAGTCGGACATCGATAATGCAGTGGCTTCATCGGGAACTGCACTTACCGAAGAGCAGATTAAACTCATCCGAAGGTTTACCGAAAACATTACCGTTTTGTTTGATGGTGATGCTGCCGGTATTAAAGCAGCCTTGCGCGGAATTGATTTAGTATTGAAAGGCGGACTCAATGTCCGTGTAGTGTTATTACCTGATGGCGCTGACCCTGATAGTTTCTCAAAGAAAATGGGAAGCACGGAGTTTAAGCAATACCTGAAGGATCACACAAAAGATTTTATTTCTTTCAAGATTGATTTGCTTGCCGATGAAGCATCAAAGGATCCAATTAAAAAGGCCGAAGCGATCCGCGATATAGTTACAAGTATCTCATTGATACCCGATGCAATCAAGCGTTCAGTTTATATTCAAGAAACGGGTCAGTTACTCAGAATTCCAGAAGGTGTTCTTCTCACTGAGCTCAACAAGATTTTAATTGACGATCGGAAGAAAAAAGATCAGGATCGAATTCGTGAAGACAAACAGAGTCTGCCGCTTGAGAAGGTTGTAGATATTAGTCCTGAAATTAAGAACGATGTAGAGGGCATGGTGCACAAACAAGAACGCGAGTCTATGCGGTTGTTGTTGAATTATGCCGAGAGTCACTATGATGACAATCGTCTTATTGATTTTATGCTCACAGAATTAGATGACGTAGAATTTACAAATCCAGTTTACAAGGAAATATACCTGACTTTTCGCGCAGGGGCTGATCGTGGTGAAACATTGGACACGCTTTATTTCATGGAGCATGGAACGGATGCCGTGAAGAATGCTGTTGCAGACTTAACCACTTCGCGATACGAAACCAGCAGGCATTGGGGTGAAAAATTTCATATTCAAATTCCCCATGAACGTGATCTCATTCACGATATGGCATACTCCAATGTATTGCGATTAAAATTCAGACTGATTCAAAAACTGATGGAGGATAATTTACAGCAACTTAAAAAAGCCGTAACGGAAGACGATATGGAAAACTATTTCACCATACACGAACAGCTAAAGACCGCAGAAAAAGAACTGGCTGTTTTATTGGGCATCGTCATCCCGAAATAATGTTATCAACAAGAACAGATTACCACTCTTCTTTGTTGAACCATCAGAACTTGATAGCATAACCTCGAACTTTGAACTTGAAACTTTGAACCTTAATATGTCAGATATAAAATTGAATACGATTCCGGAAGCAATCGAAGATATTAAGAACGGTAAAGTCATTATCGTAGTAGATGACGAAGACCGTGAAAACGAAGGCGACTTTGTGTGTGCAGCAGAATGTATTACACCTGAGATTGTAAACTTCATGGCCACACATGGTCGTGGGTTAATTTGTGCGCCACTCGTAGAAGATCGTTGCGAAGAACTGGGTCTTGATTTAATGGTGGGAACAAACACGGCAACGTTCGAAACTCCGTTTACCGTTTCCGTTGATTTGATTGGTCATGGTTGTACCACAGGTATTTCAGCACACGATCGATTTAAAACCATTCGTGCTTTAACCGATCCGGATACAAAGCCAGAAGAGTTAGGAAAACCCGGCCATATTTTTCCACTCAAAGCAAAACGTGGAGGCGTGTTACGCAGAACAGGACACACAGAAGCTTCTATTGATTTTGCTCGACTTGCCGGGTTTAAACCTGCGGGCGTTTTAGTAGAGATCATGAATGAAGATGGAACGATGGCGCGTTTACCAGATTTGGTTAAAGTTGCCGAGCGTTTCAATCTTAAATTGGTTTCGATCAAAGATTTGATTGAGTATAGGATTAAAATGGAATCCCTAATCAGGCGCGAAATAGAAGTGGATATGCCTACGGAACATGGACATTTTAATTTAGTAGCGTTCGAGCAGGAGAATACGAAGGAAGTACATTTAGCGTTAGTAAAAGGAACATGGAAAAAAGATGAACCTGTTCTGGTGCGAGTTCACTCATCATGTGTAACAGGCGATATTTTTGGTTCATGCCGCTGCGATTGTGGACCGCAGCTTCACAAAGCAATGGAACTGGTAAACAAAGAAGGTAAAGGTGTCGTACTATATATGAAGCAGGAAGGTCGTGGAATTGGTTTGCTCAATAAACTAAGAGCATACAAATTGCAAGAACAAGGTCTTGATACAGTGGAAGCAAATCTTCAACTTGGTTTTGATATGGACGAACGCGATTATGGTATTGGTGCGCAGATTCTTCGCAATCTGGGTATCAGTAAAATCAAATTGATTACCAATAACCCAAAGAAGCGTGTAGGATTGATGGGGTATGGCTTAGAGATAGTGGATAATGTGTCAATTGAAATCGCATCCAATCCACACAATGAAAAATACCTGCTGACAAAACGTGATAAGTTGGGACATACTATTTTAAAAAATAAATAATTCAATTGGAGACTCAGCGCAATTATTTGAAAATGATATTTCGGATTTGCATAACATCCGTAATAGTACTTTCATTCCTCGGGCAAAGCTTTGCGCAAAAATTTCCGTCTGATCTATGGCATGAAGGCAAAATCGTATTGCTCGAAGGTGCCGATACCTTAGTCGGTCAAGTAAAGTATGATCTTCAGCAGGATTTAATTCAATACACATCAAGCCAAAAAACCATTGAAGCGTATTCGGCTAAGAAAGTTTTGTTCTTCGAGATTTTTGACGTGACGGTACATCGGTATCGCTCGTTTTATGCTTTGCCCTTCTCCACTCAATCGGGTTATAAAGCACCTGTTTTTTTTGAACTACTGGAAGAAGGCAAATTAACATTGCTGTCTCGTGAAGCAATTGAAACCAAAACCTACTCTTCAATTTATTACTACGGATCTTATTCACGGCAGGTATTGGTCTACCGGTATTTTTTTCTGGATGAAAGTGGAGCGATCAATGAGTTTACGGGAAATAAAAAAGATTTACTCGAACTCATGGGCAAAAAGGCAGATGCTGTAGAGGATTATATAAAAGTAAACCGATTGAAGGTAGATGAGAAATATGACTTCGCTCAGATCGTAAAATATTACAACTCACTTTTTGGAACGTGAAATAGTTTCGAGTTTAAAGTTTCGAGTTGTTCGTTAACTCAACACTTTAAACTTTAATCTCGAAACTCGAAACTTTAAACCAGTCCATGAAACCATTAATTCTAGTAACCAACGATGATGGCATTACCTCAAAGGGTATTAGCACATTGATCAACGTAATGAAATCAATAGGAGATGTTGTTGTTGTTGCACCCGATGGACCGCAATCGGGAATGGGACATGCCATTACCGTTGGTGAAACATTGCGACTTGAGGAAAATTTTATGTTCGAAGGAGTTAAAGCTTACGAATGTTCCGGTACTCCTGCTGATTGCGTGAAGATTGCCCGTCACTTTGTACTGAAGGAACATCGCGAACCGGATATTGTAGTGAGTGGAATCAATCACGGAAGCAATACGTCCATTAGCGTATTGTATTCTGGAACGATGTCAGCAGCGATTGAAGGTGCCATTGAAGGAACACCCGCCATTGGTTTTTCGCTTTGTGATTTTGGACATGATGCTGATTTTTCACACACCGAAGAGTACATCAAAAAAATCACGCTTCAGGTTTTAGAAAAAGGATTGCGAAAAGGCGTGGCACTCAACGTCAATTTTCCACGCAAGCGAGCTGAAAATATTAAAGGTATTCGTATTTGCCGCCAGGCGAATGCAAAATGGGTGGAAGAGTTTGATCAACGTTTCGATCCGAACGGAAGAAGATATTTTTGGATGGCAGGCAGTTTCGTAAACTTCGATAAAGGTGAAGATAACGATGAGTGGGCCATTGCCAACAATTACATTTCAATTGTGCCTTGTCAATTTGATTTAACAGCACATACTGCTATCCCGGTTTTGAATGAGGAGTGGGATATTTTGTAAAGAGTCCATAGTCTATGGTTGATAGTCCATAGTATAGAGTCTGCATTCAATCAGTGAATCTATGGCTAAAGATTACACAGGATCAACATCCAAAACAATCCTCACACTGCGATGTTCTTTTTCTTTCAACAATTCTCCAATACTTTGTTGAATCATTTTTTTATGATGTGCCAACTCGCCAGAGCCGCGCGGAATTTTAATCAAAATACTTAATAAAAATTGATTTCTGATTTTAGAAATCATTGGCTCACCAGGTCCAAGTATACTTACTCCTTGAAATCTATTTCGAAGTAATTCACATAAGAATGACGCAGTGGTCTGGCATACTTTTTTATCCGTGTGTTTCACTGTGATTTCAATTAGCCTGGTAAACGGAGGGTAATTGTGTTGATGTCGATCGGTGATTTGATTGTTATAAAATTCCTCATAGCTGTTTTTGATAATGGTATTCAACAACGGATGGTCCGGACTTGATGTCTGAATCACGACCGTTCCAGGTTTATCACTTCGCCCTGCGCGACCACTCACTTGTGTGATGAGTTGATAGGCTCTTTCATACGAACGGAAATCCGGAAAATGTATCATGCGATCAGCATTGAATACACCTACGAGACTGACGTGTCCGAAGTCGAGACCCTTTGTTACCATTTGTGTTCCTACCAGAATATTGGTTTCACCTTTTTCAAATCGATCGATGATAGTTTCATACCCGGTTTTTGATCGGGTTGTATCAAGATCCATTCGCTGCACACTGGCTTCAGGAAAATGTAAGTTGAGTTCTTCTTCTAGTTTTTCGGTTCCGTATCCAACGGTCTTTAGTCTCGTAGAAGAACATACTGGACAATTACTGGGCATCGTTTCTTTATATCCACAATAGTGACACACCATGGCATGTCGGTATTGATGGTACGTTAAGCTCACTGCGCAGTTAATACATTTCGGTATCCAGCCACAATCTTCACAACTCACCATCGGAGAATAGCCTCTGCGATTTTGAAAGATGATAACTTGTTCTTTCTTGGAAAGCGTTTCGTTGATTTTTCGCAGCAATAATCCTGAGAATTCACCCTTGATTGTTTTTTGAATCCGCTCGCGACTCATATCAGCGAAAACGATGTTGGGCAACTGTGCTTCACCAAATCGTTTCTCCAGTTTTACAAAACCATATTTACCTTGCTGTGCCTGGTAGAATGATTCAACGGAAGGCGTTGCAGAACCTAACAATACTTTTGCATGATGTTGATTCGCCATTACCAACGCAACATCACGTGCATGATACCGTGGCGCAGGTTCTTGTTGTTTGTATGAGGCATCATGTTCTTCATCTACAATGATGAGTCCGAGATTATCAAAGGGAAGGAAAATAGCAGAGCGTACACCTACCACAAATTTGAAACGGCCATTCAATATTCCATTCCAAACCTCTACACGTTCGTTGTCTGAAAATTTAGAATGATAAACACCCATGCTGGTGCCAAAAATTTTCCGAAGGCGTTGAACAATTTGCGTGGTGAGTGCAATTTCCGGTAAGAGATAAAGTACTTGTGATCCTCCTTCTAATGCTTGCTTGATTAAATGAATGTAAATCTCTGTTTTCCCGCTACCGGTAATGCCATGCAACAATACTCCTGAATGATCAACAAAGCTCTTTATGATTTCATTTAAGGTATGCTGTTGCTCTTCACTCAATAATATCGGTTTGCTTTCTACAACCTCATCTTCTTCAAAGCGCGAAATGATAATATCAAATTCTTCTAATATCTTATTCTTGATTAAGGTATTTAGTGAAGATTCAGACAAATCACCTTCCAGTAATTTCTTTTTCGGATAACCGTTTTTATTTAACTCAGCATGACTCAGCACTGGCACTACTTGCAGGTACTTTAGTAAAACATCTTCTTGCTTGGGTTTAGTCGCTACTGTTTCAAAAAGTTTTTCGATTGCTTCTGTATTGTTGTAAGCCGAGGTAAGCCGGATTTTCTTTTCGGTTTTCGGTTTGTACTTTTCTTTTACTTCTTCAAACAAGAGAATGGCTTCTTTGCTGACAAGCGATTTTAAAAGCGCATAAAGATGTTTAACACCAAGTAATTTTGATATATCCGAATATGAAAGCGATTCACTTGCCAATCGTTTCAGTAAAATGATTTCATTTTCAGAAAACATAAGATTGCTTTCGTCCAGATTAAATGCGGGATGTAACTGCACCATCGACTCACTCGAAAGTTTTAACCCACTCGGTAATGCGGCTTGCATTACTTCACCTACTGTACACATATAATAGTCAGCAATCCATTGAAAGAGTTTGAACTGCAAATCGGTTACAGCTGGGAAATCATCCAGTAAATCAAGAATGTATTTGGCTTCGTAATCTTTTGGTGGTTGATGATGAATATTGGCAACTATACCGGTCAATACTTTACGATCGCCAAATTGTACAACTGCGCGCTGACCGATGAGTAATTTATCTTTTAAATTATTGGGAACGCGATAGGTAAAGAGCTTTGGAATGGGAACGGGCAAGAGTATTTCCGCGAAGAACGTATCCGTTTGCTCATCAGGAAATATGGTTAGCTCTTGGGATGACAAAGTCGTTGTTGGTTGATCGTGGTTAGTTAGTGGTAATCAGTAATCGGTGATCGGTAAACGGTTTGCAGTATAAGCAAATATACAGGGAAGAGAGTGGATAGGAAGCAGAATTTGATTTGAATTTTATGTTCAACAATGTGCCTATCGATAGAAAGATTTTTTGTGCGGAATCTTTAAACTTTTGAAAGCAGGCGTGCAGCTTGAAGCGTGCGACCTGAAGCGATTAAAGATTACCGCGCAACTCCTGTTCCCGCTCGATGGATTCAAACAATGCCTTGAAATTCCCTTTACCAAACGATTTCGCTCCGTGCCGTTCGATGATCTCAAAAAATAAGGTAGGCCGATCCTGAACGGGCTTGGTAAAAATCTGAAGAAGATATCCTTCTTCATCGCGATCGATTAGAATATTTTGCTTTTGCAGCTCCTTCAAATCTTCATTGATGGTACCTACACGATCCAGAACATCGCTATAATAATTATCAGGTACGTATAGAAACTCTACACCTCGTTTGCGCAATTCGCTTACAGTTTGAATAATGTCATCCGTGGCAACGGCAATGTGTTGAACACCGGCACCATGATAGAAATCAAGGTATTCTTCAATCTGCGATTTCTTTTTTCCGTGAGCGGGCTCGTTGATCGGAAATTTAATGTAACCATTTCCATTTGAAACCACCTTCGACATTAGCGCGCTGTATTCAGTGGAGATGTCACTGTCATCAAACGTGATCAATAATTTAAAACCCATTACCTTTTCGTAGAAATCAACCCAGCGATTCATTTGTCCCAGCTCTACATTACCCACACAATGGTCTACGTATTTCAATCCGATCGATTTTACCTCAACTAAATTTTTGCGGGGTTGATATCTCGGAAGGAAAGCTCCTTTATAATTTTTACGTTCTACAAACGTGTGAATGGTTTCGCCATAGGTTTTAATGGAGGCCACAACCACTTCACCAAATTCATCTTTTAATACTGATGGTTGATGCTCCGCTTCTGCTCCACGAGAAGTGGTTTCGAAAAATGATTTACGGGCATCATCAACCGAAAGCGCAAGCACCTTTACACCATCACCATGCTTTCTTACATGTCCTGCGATTTCAGAATCAGGATGAAGCGATGTTGTTAACACCAGCCTGATTTTATTTTGCTTAAGCACGTACGAGGATCGGTCACGCACTCCGGTTTCAGGGCCGGCATAGGCTATTAATTCAAAACCCATGCAGTGCTGATAAAACAAGGAAGATTGTTTTGCATTGCCAACATACATTTCGATGTAGTCCGTGCCGTTGATGGGTAAGAAGTCTTCGTTCATGGTTGTACTATTAATAATTTAAAATTACCCTTTCCTTTTCATTGAATGTCAAATGCAAAGGAGATTCTGTGAAATGACGTTTTAGGATTTTTTGAGGATTGGGCGAGGTGGATTCCTATGATTCACAAAATATTATTTCAGGTTTTTGAGTCGCAATACATAGTCCACGGTCCACGTTCGACAGTCAACTGTGGACTGCGGACCCTAGAATTAATTCCCAACATCTTTTCAAATTCAATGAAATCTTTAATCTTTGCAAAAAGATATATTGTATGGACATCAAGGCATTGGACAAGGCCCTTCAAGTAATCATTCAGAAAAAGGACGCGTTGGCGAAGGTGAATTACAATGATCCTACCTACGATGATCTGGAGGAAGAACTGCATGACCAGGAAGATGATTTTCAGGAAGAATATGGCGAGTACATGGAAGAGGCTTTACAGAATGTACACGATCAGTTTTGTCCGGACAACGATGTATTATTGCCGATTGCCTACTTAAAAGGAATTCCGGTTGAAGTTGAAAAACTTCCTGGAACGGACACGAAACTCTTCATAGAAGCAAAACCACCGCGCATTATTTTAGCGGTAGGAACAAGCGCGCAACAAGTGGTGTGGACTGCGAAGTGAAATTGAATAGAGGCCGCAAGCTACTCGCTTCAGGCTACAAGCTTGCAGCCTGTAGCGTGTAGCTTGAAGCCAGATCAAAAACGTTTTATAGTTAGGAGCGCATTATCTAAACCCCAATTTCTTCCTTACCCGATTTAGAACATCAAGTGCAATCACTCTTGCTTTCGCTTCGCCTTGTTCTAATTTTTCTTCAAGCGCGCCATCGTTGCTCATGTAGAAATTAAAGGCTTCGCGCTCTTTGCTGTATTTCGAAACAATCACATCGAACAATTCTTGTTTGGCGTGACCGTAACCAAAATTTCCGGCTAAATATTTTTGACGCAATGCATTTTGTTGTTCTTCGCTTGCTACCAATTTATAAATAGCAAAGACAACATCTGTATCCGGGTTCTTTGGCGACTCCATTGGAGTGCTATCGGTTTTGATAGTTTTGATTTGCTTGAGCAATTCTTTTTCAGGAAGAAAAATATCGATGATGTTTCCGTATGACTTGCTCATTTTATTTCCATCCGTTCCGGGAATGGTCATCACATGTTCTTCTATCTTCGCTTCAGGCAGCACAAACGTTTCGCCATAGGTCGTATTAAAGTTTGATGCGATGTCGCGCGCCATTTCTAAATGTTGCTTCTGATCTTTTCCTACCGGAACAAATTGGGCGTCATAGAGAATAATATCAGCTGCCATTAAAACCGGATAGGTAAAGAGTCCCGCATTGACATCGGCCAGGCGTTCTGATTTATCTTTAAAGGAGTGTGCATTCGCCAGCATTGGAAAAGGCGTCAAGCAGTTGAGATACCAGGTAAGCTCACAAACTTCCGGAATGCGTGATTGGCGATAGAGAAAATTCTTTTCGATATCAAAACCAAAGGCCAGCCATGCAGCGGCCACGGCCTGAACATTATCGGTGCGTGTTTGCGCATCTTTAATGGTAGTGAGTGAATGTAGGTCGGCAATAAAGAAGAAGGACTCGTTTCCCGGTTTTTTAGAAAGTTCGATGGCCGGAATAATTGCGCCCAATAAATTGCCCAAGTGCGGTCTGCCGCTGCTTTGAATACCTGTTAAAATTCTTGACATAGTTCTACAAAGAAAATAAAATAAAGTCGAAGTGATTTAGTTTAAATTTGTACAACTAACAATTATGAAGATGAAGTTCTGTTTCACCGCGCTGATTATTGTACTCTTTGGGCTAAATACCTTTGCCCAGCAAATGAAAGCCATTCAGTTTCGGGAAGAAACATTTGATTTTGGTTCTGTAAAAGAGGAGGCAGGAGCGGTAACGCACGAGTTTATGTTTACCAATACAGGCAGCCGACCGGTCAAAATCTTAACCGTTCAGCCTTCCTGCGGATGCACCACTCCTTCATGGTCGAAAGAACCCGTGGGTGTTGGCAAAACCGGATTTATTCAGGCGAGTTTTAATCCGAAAGGAAGACCGGGATATTTTAATAAATCGCTTACAGTCACAACTGACTTAGATGGCAATCCAATTGTACTTCAAATTAAAGGGCAAGTTTCCGCTGGCGGAGAAACGCACAATCTCGATTTAGCCGCTGTTAATGGAAACTGGAAACTGAAATCGAATTCTTTTAATATGGGTAAGGTCTATTTGAAAGATGAACCTACTGTCCGCGATTTTCCATTTATGAATAATGGAACGAAAGCAATTTCTATCACCAAGCTAGTGAGCCCAGCCTATATTAAGGTAGATATTCAACCTAAGGCTATTGAACCAGGTAAAAGTGGAAATATAAAAATCACCTATCTCGGCAAAGCCAAAAATCAATACGGTTTCCAAAACGATAATATTGAAATCATTACCGATGACGAGATCTCGCCATCGAAATCATTTTCTGTTTATGCCACGCTGGAAGATTTCTTTCCTGAAATGAAAAAGGAAGAATTAGCAAAGGCTCCAGCGCTCCGCTTATTATCTACCACCGTTGATTTCGGAAGAATAAAAAACAATTCATCTTCTATTCGTGAAGTGCAGTTTATGAATTCAGGCAAAAAAGAATTGGTGATTAAATACCTTCAGGGAAATTGTGTTTGCATTAAAGCAACCTCAAGCAAGTCTACTTTGAAACCAGGAGAATCAAGTAAGATTCAGATTACATTCGATCCACAAGACAGAACCGGAACACAACAAAAAGCAGTTACAGTTTATTCTAATGATCCACAAAATCCAGTTCAACGCATTACATTTTCGGCATATGTAGAATAATAAAGGGTCTTAAACCCCTTTATTATTCTACCAAGAATAAAAAATCAGTTTGGAATTTCTATTAAACCCAGATCGGTAACATTACCCACGGTTACAGAAACGGTTTCTTTATTAACGGTTTGGAAACCGATTTTTGGAGCAATCGATATATTGTAAGATCCGGATGTTAATCCTTTAATTAAAAATTTCCCAGTAGTTGAATCGGCAAAAGCAGTTCCTAAAGTGTCTGTTCCCATAATTGCAAAAACGGCAGGAGTAGATTCCACCGGACTAACCTGACCTTTGATTGCACCAGAAGTTGCTTCTGTGATCGTCCGAATCACGGGTTTTAAATTGTATTTACCACTACCGGTTGACACAATAGAACGTGCAGCATCGAAGTCAAGCAGAATTTTATAAGTAACGCCTGCCTGAAGAGTTGTGTTTAGCAAAAGCTTTAAACCGGATTGCTGACCGCTGGGTGTATTGAGTTCAATAAGTTGATCGTCAATTTTAATGGAATTGTTGTCTCCTAGTTTCAATCTGATCTGACTGATTTTACCTGCGGGAAGTTCGATTGTTCCAAGCAAGGTATCCAGACCATTTGTGAAATCGAGGATATTATAAACACCTGGGTTGATATTCAGGGACTTCCATCCTTCATCACCTTCCTGCGTATTTATTTCTACACCTTCAATATCAATATTAACAGCTTGATAGTCTCCAGGTGCATCGGTTAAGCGAACCTCAACAGTTGACATGGATTCATTATCACTAGAGCACGCAAAGAATGTGAGAGATGCTAGCACTAACAGAATTGGGAAAATTGACTTTTTCATGGTTTTAAAAATTAGTTAGATTTCGGAGTTAGACTTCCGTTTTTTTTAAAGGTTTAATCTAAAAACGCACCAAGTTGGGCTGAATATTAATTAATTTTTCGTATTAACTACGAGTGGCCTTTACAGATGTTAAAATGGTTTTAAACACGGTTGTAATTTTCTCTTCCAATCCAATAAACTGCCCAACAGAATAATGATTTATTGCAGCTGAATCTAATTTTCTACAAAGATCTTCGGCACATGAGGAATTTGTGTCATGGGTATTATTTCGTTCCTGTAAGATTAATGGCTACTATCTTTGTTGAATATCATTCAGCAGTTCCGATGGTATAATAAAATTCAATTTGAACTTTACCTATTCGTGTAAAATTGTTTTTTGGCGGACAGGTATACGCCCCAATTTCTAATTCAAAAAATCAGTAAAGATTTTTGTGTCAAAATAAAATGGACGAATAGCTACAATGAATCCATCTTTCAATTCAAAATACTCAGCGATAGGCATGATAATCTCGTTGTTTGATTTTTTCGATTGGCACTTTATGGTAAAATGAATAATCACTTCATTTGGATTTGAACTGGTGAAGTAGATTGGCTCGCCAACTATTTGCGGATTAAAGAGAATTTCTGTTTTTAATTTATCAGAATCTCGTTCGATTCTATAACATTGCTATCATGAAGAGCCCTGTCTTTTATTTTGATACGGAGTTTGATCGTCTTACTAGCAAAGACTATCCTAAGCCCAGTACTTTCCATGTCATATTGAAGTGCTCCATCTTTACTGGAATAACCTTTTATTTTGAACGGTCCCGATTTGCTAACAATCCCTTTTTTAATTCCTGTTATTCGTTGGAATCGACCATTGAAACCAACAGGATCGCAGGTTTCTTTTTGAAGATCATATTGTGTAAAAGATCCATCGGGTTGTTTTACTAAGAAATCCACTAAAATGTTGAAATAATTTTCATTCATCTCGTAATAAAATGTATCGAGGAGCTGATATCCTTCTGGATTACTCGTTGATCTGATAAGATTATAGGATTCATCGAAAATTTCTTTGTTTGATTCTAGTACATATACACTATCAAAATTATAGTTATAGCAATTGAATTCAGGCAGGAAATGATAACCATCTTTTCCCCGAGTTCTTACAGTGACGAGCTTACCATGTTGATCAGATGGGACATTGAGGAATGGCGGATATCCAATTTGTTTAGTGGTTGTAACCATTGAGAGTCCCCCGTTGTTTTCAAGAAAATAATTGATCGGATGATACGGAAAGTCATAATCTGAAGGCATGTCTTCGTCAAGCCCCAAATCCATATCTCCATCTCTAAAATGAAAATTCAGGATTAATGAGTCTTTAAAAGCCCCAGAACCCTCAATAAATTTTATGTCTGCAAATTCAATATACGGCTCAATTGGATAATCTGGTTCCTTATCATCATCATTGCAGCTTATCAAAAAACTAATTGTTGCAAGTAAACTTGCAGAGATAAATCGATTCATATAACAGGTTAATATTTTAAACTAAACAAAAGCGGGTATTCCTGTAATCTCATTTCCTAAAATCAGCAAATGAATGTCATGTGTTCCTTCATAGGTAACGACTGATTCTAAGTTCATCATGTGGCGCATGATTGGATACTCTCCGGTAATGCCCATGCCTCCGTGCATTTGTCTTGCTTCGCGCGCAATCTTTAACGCCATTTCAACACTGTTTCTTTTCGCCATTGAGATTTGTGGTGTCGTTGCTTTGCCTTCGTTCATTAACATACCTAGTCTCCAGTTGAGGAGTTGTGCTTTTGTAATTTCAGTAAGCATCTCGGCTAATTTTTTCTGCATCAATTGAAAAGAACCAATGGGCTTGCCAAATTGAATGCGCTCTTTTGCATAGCGTCTTGCAGAATCATAACAATCCATCGCAGCACCAATTGCACCCCAGGCAATTCCATATCGTGCTGAGTCGAGACACGTCATCGGTGCACCGAGTCCGTTTTTGCCGGGAAGTAAATTTTCTTTCGGCACTTTTACATTATCAAATACCAATTCACCTGTAGTGCTTGCACGCAACGACCATTTGCCATGGGTTTCAGGTGTAGTGAATCCTTCCATGCCACGCTCTACAATCAATCCGTGAATTCTTCCGGCTTCATTCTTTGCCCACACCACAGCGACCTGTGCTTTGGGCGAATTTGAAATCCACATCTTCGCGCCATTCAATAAATAATGATCGCCCATGTCTTTGAAGTTTGTGACCATGCCGCTTGGATTAGAACCATGATCGGGTTCTGTTAATCCAAAACATCCAAGCCATTCGCCTGAAGCGAGCTTGGGTAAATATTTTTTGCGTTGAGCTTCTGAACCGAATTTATAGATGGGATACATTACCAACGAGCCTTGAACCGAAGCTGTGGAGCGCATGCCCGAATCGCCACGTTCAATTTCCTGCATAATAATTCCGTATGAAATATAATCGAGGCCTCCGCAACCATATTCCACTGGAAGGGTCGGACCGAATGCTCCAACTTCGCCAAACTTTTTCACGATTTCGTATGGAAAATGGGCGCGTTGAGCCCAGTCTTCGATGTACGGGGATATTTCTCTTTTCACAAAATCCCGGATCGAACTGCGCACTAATTTGTGCTCTTCTGTGAGCAGGTCATCCAATAAATAAAAATCGGGTTGCTCGTAGGTGTCCTGCTTCAACGATTTCTTTGCTTTTGCTTCAGTTGCGGTAGCCATAGATTTAGATTTTGAGTAATATCGCCTCAAATTTACAGAACAGATGTTAGGTAAATAATTTACTTAGTGAATTTTCTTTGTGAAGTTCGTGACCTTGTGACTTCGTGGCTTACTTTTTTGCCTCTAAGTCTCTATGACACAAAGAAAACACGAAGTTTGCGTAGCATCAGATAAAGAAGTTTTTACCTTATTGATAGAACAGATGGGCGATCAGTTTGTTGAGCCGGGGCTATTAGATCAACTAAAAAAGTTGCAGGCCAAGTATAATGTAATGGGACAGGATATTGCCTCCTACCTCGATGGATTGCTCTATGCCGACTATTTAACGTATTGGGATTATATCCATTTAGATACACTGTTAAGCCTACAAACGCCCAAGACTCATTTTAAAGATGAGAAGGTGTTCATCATTTATCATCAGATTACGGAATTGTATTTCAACCTGGTGTTGTGGGAGATCGAGCAAATATGTGAAAATGAAAATGTGACCGAAATATTTTTCATTGCGCGAATGAAGCGTGTCAATAATTATCTTCAAAATCTGGTTCATTCATTTGCCATTATGATTGATGGAATGGAGAAAGATCAGTTCTTGAAATTCCGAATGTCATTGTTGCCAGCCAGTGGTTTTCAATCCGCGCAATATCGATTGATTGAGATTTGCTCAACCGATATGATTAATCTGGTGAACATGAATGAGCGTGAAGCACTTTCAGAATATAGCGACCTCGAACAGCAAATTGATAAGTTGTATTGGAAAAGTGGCGCTACCGAATTAGCGACAGGAAAAAAGACGCTTACACTTCAACAATTCGAAGAAAAATACATGCCTACCTTTAAAGCAACAGGCATGAAATATCGCAACATCAATCTTCGAAAATTATACCTCAAGAATTTTCCAAACTCGGAAGTTGTTGTTTCAAGTCTTCGCGAATTCGATTCTCTTGCTAATGTACTTTGGCCACTTGCTCACCTCAAATCAGCCGGACATTATTTACACAAGGACACTGCCGATATAAAAGCAACTGGCGGCACAAACTGGCAAAAATATTTACCTCCGCGCTTTCAAAAGATTATGTTCTTCCCTGAATTGTGGAGTGAACAGGAGAAGGCGGAATGGGGGAAGGCGGCTTTTGCTGGTTGATAGTTGGTCGTTGATCGTTGTTCGTTGATCG
>JANODK010000045.1:0-29573 GCA_031412655.1 Chryseolinea sp. | reverse complement strand
TAGTGTGCTTGCAGCTGAACTAAGGCGTTAGGCAGTCATCCAGATGGGATCAAGGAGAAAGGGTGAGACATAGACCTCAAATCTCAATTGGTGCGATCCTCCTACTCCCGCTCTGCTGGTCATGCGCGCCGATCGCGAGTGTTCCGCCTGTGTCGGTCGGCGCTCCCTCCAATCGCGAAGCGGATGCGGACGTGATTCGTAATACCGAACGGGAACGTCTCCGCTCGCTGGTGGACGCGAACCTGGAAGTGGCGCGCCGACTCCATGCTGACGACTTTCAACTCGTCAATCCGTTTGGGGGGTCGCTCTCCAAAGAGGAATACCTGGGCGGTATTGCTTCCCGCCAGTTGGACTATTTGTACTGGGAACCCGAGACCATTGCCGTCCGCTTTTACGGCCCAGTGGCAGTGATTCGATACCGATCCCAGCTGGAGATTGTTGTGCAGGGGCAGAAGATTTCTCGTCGAGCGTACTGGCACACCGACCTCTACGAAAAAAGAAATGCGCGCTGGCAAGTCGTCTGGTCTCAAGCGACAGAAATAAGATGAGAATTCAATTGTTGCTTTGGCGAGAATTATGAGCAACTATATGGCTTGTAATTAAATTTTTTGGATATTTGACAAAACGCACTAAACTGCTTAGTAATGAAAAAAATATCGACTCTTTTTTTTGGACTGGCAATGCTCTCGGCATTTGTAACATTTGGTCAGGCTCCGGCAAAAAAGCCTGCTACATCATCAACTTCTGGTAGTTGCTTTTCAGAATGGCATACCCTTTTCCGGGAACGTGGTGCGAAACCAGTTACCGATGGAACACATGAAGTGATTGTTACGGTTCGCGGTGAAGATAATAGTGAATGTTATCTGGGCAAAGCAACGGTTGCCGATGGAAAGATTGTTCCCCCGCTTTTAGTGCAGAAGCAGGATGGATCATTTGAAAGTTACGCCACACTTGGAAAAAAATTAGATCCGTCATGGGTTGCATCACAGAATAAAGAAACAATTTATGAAATCACAGATGGTATGAGCGTTACCTTTTACACATCAGATAAAGAGATTGGAAAAATTTTCTTCTACACCTTTGTGAATGATAAGCCGAAGGCAAACAAAAAGGCACCCGCACCGAGTGCATTGGTCAAGAATTAAAAAATGAAAGCCGGTTTTAAACCGGTTTTTTTTTGACCTTTTAAAAAGGATTTGTAGTCCGTGGTGTATGATGTGATTCGAAATATGCCTTTTGATGTTCGTTCATCTGAGTATCAATACTACTCTCTCAATACCAATAGCGCCAGTAACCAAAAATCAGATCGCGGTATAACCTAGTGAACGAAGCTGAAAATATTTCGTATTTTTCGGAGAATCAAGAGAATTGATAATGCGTATGGTTAGAGAGGAGTATACGAAATCATGGACACTTTTCATGTTCATTTTTCTGTCTGTTACATTGCTCATCAACTTTAAGACTTATTCACAACCTGTCGTTGGAGATTCCATTGTATCCTTGAGTTTACAACAAGCCATTGACCTGGGAATTAAAAACAGCTATAAATTAAAATCAGCCAACCTCGCTGTCGAACAAGGAAATGAAAATATAAAACAGAAAAAGACAGATCGACTTCCGGATGTTAATGTAGGTGTAAATGGGTATTTAATTAATGACCCGACATTGTACAATAAAGGCCTGTTTGGGGATCCTGAAAAAATTGATTACACACCCTATCAGGTAAGTGGAAACCTGACGGCTTCGCAAGTTATTTACGCAGGAAGCAGGGTTAAAAATTCCATCAACCAGCAAGTACTTCAAAAAAACATAAATGAGTTTTTAGCCGTCAAAACATCGGCTGAAGTGAAGATGACAATCATCCGGGAATACCTTCAGTTGTATACTCTTCTGAAAGATTATGAGATTAACGTGCAGACCATCAATCAAATTGAACTTCGATTAAAAACACTGCGGTCGAAATTTTTAAACGGTCAGGTGGTGAAGAACGATGTTAGCCGCAGTGAACTGCAGAAATCAGATTTTGAATTGAAACTCGTGCGCACCATTAGCAACGCCTCGGCTTCGAACTATTTTTTAACCCAGTTACTGGGAATATCCGATGATGCCATCATCCAGGTAGACACGGTCAACAATTATGCGTCTGATACACTTTTTGTTTTTGACGATATTTTGCTCACGGCTTTTCAGAACCGCGCGGAATATCAGATTGCTAAAACGAATAAAGCGATTTCCGAAAACACACTTAAAATAGTGAAGGGTGGTTACTACCCGATTGTCAATGGTGTGGGCTTATATGGTTTACAAAATCCTGTGCCAGGCACCTTTCCGCCTGAGGCTAAATTTTTGAGTTATTTAACAGTTGGTTTGGGAGTTAACTACAACATCGGAAGTTTTTATAAATTAAAACATCAAAAAATTTCTTCCGAACTTGCTTTGCAACGTGAATCAGAAAAAATAAATGATTTACAAATTGAACTGAGTGATGAAGTTAAAACACAACTTACACAATATGAAGTTCAGCGTCAATCGTTGGCTATCTATTATAAGAAAGTCAGGTTTGCAGAGGATAACTACAAAATTGTTAAAAGTCGTTACTATAACGACCTTGCGCTGATATCCGACATGGTGGATGCCGAGCTGGAATACAATCAGGCAAAGTTGGATTTGATCAAGGGACAAGTTCAGACGCGCATCAATTATTATCAAGTATTGAAAGCGATTGGGAAACTTTAAAACAGAAATAAATTTTTATCGATGACAACGCCTGCTGAACAAAGTAATGAACCCAAAACAAAGAACAGGATTCTTACGATCATTTCCATTATCATCATTGGAGCGGGTATGCTGTGGGCCGCTAGTTTATTGTTCAACTTAAGAGGTGATAACTTTACTGACAATGCACAAATTGACGGAAACATCAATAGCGTTGCGGCAAGAGTACAAGGCTATATTAAGGAAATTCACTTTAACGCTAACCAACCGGTTAAAAAAGGAGATACACTAGCGGTTCTCGTTGACGATGAGTATAAAATTAAAGTACGCCAGGCCGAAGCCGATCTCGAAAATGCAATTGCCGGATTACATGTTCAGGAAGTAGGCTACAAAATAGCTGTTGCTAATAGTGCGACACAACTGGCAAGTATTGGTGCTGCCAAAGCAAACTTTACGAAGGCCGACAAAGACTATAATCGTTTTAGCAATATGTTTCGCGACTCTGCTGTTACAAGAAATCATTTCGATGCTGCCACCGCATCGAAAGAGAGTGCTTCAGCAAATTACGAATCGGTGCAAAAACAGCAAACAGCAACAAAACTTGCGGTTGAACAAATGCTGAAGAGTATCGAAACGGCAAAAGCAAACATAAAAAGAAAAGAAGCTGACCTTGACTTTGCAAGGCTCCAGCTTTCCTATTGTACTATCCTCGCCCCCTTCGATGGCGAGTGCGGTGATCTTACAATACAAGAAGGTCAGCTTACCAACGCAGGTCAAAATTTGGTTTCGCTTGTCGTGAGTAATAATATATGGGTGACAGCTAACTTCAAGGAAATACAAATGGATAAATTAACCCTTGGTAAACGTGTAGAAATTAAAGTAGATGCCTTTGATGATAAATCGTATGAAGGTGTGATCACTTCTTTTTCTCCGGCATCGGGCGCTAAATTCTCTATGGTTCCACCAGATAATTCAACGGGAAATTTTATTAAGATTATTCAACGAATACCCGTGCGGATCGATTTCTCTACCAGTAAGGATGAGCTAAAACAGCTTAAGCCGGGAATGAACGTTTCCGTTTATTTAAAGGACTAAACAGAATTTCATCATGCCCCTATACAAAAGTTGGGTTCCAAAATGGCTGGTGCATTTCTGCAACTTGTTTTTGATTGTGGTCTTTTCGAATGGGCTTTTCATGAATATTGTCGGGTTTGACATGAACCAAGTTCAGGGACACTTCGGTGCTTCGGTACAGGAACTTCAGCTCTCTATTCAATTACCTCTCGCCATCTTGCTGGTCATTGTTCCAATTGCCATGGCTTTGGCGTTTAGTCTTCAGCTCAGACCTCTTTTTATTACCTCAGGTTTAGCTACGGCCTTTTTTTACATGGGCTGCTTGCTGGCGCCAACCATTTACTGGTTTACGTTTTTTAAAGTCTTGCTATGTATTTCCGGATTACTCGCATTGCTCTGCAGTGTTATTCCAATCATGCTGACGTACAACCCTACGTTTAACATGCCAATGCTGTTTGCTATTCTGTATTCCATTGTTTTTGGCCTCGGTGATATTTTTAAATCGTTAGGTACGTATGTAATAAGCCAGTTTAACTGGGAATATGCTTTTTTGTTTTTTACATCATTGATTTTAATTGCCGTGGCAATGGTCTATGTACTTTTTAAACATGAACGTGTATTACCCAAACCAGCCGGAGGTGGATCGCTGGATATACCCGGCCTTACCCTATTGCTTTGCCTGTTCCTGTCTATCGTCTTCATTCTTGTGAAAGGCCCGAATGAACATTGGTTTGAAAGTCGTTTAATACAGGCGATCACTGCGCTGTGTGTAATCCTTGTAGGTCTTTATATTTTATATGCATCACACAACAAGAAAGCGTACGTTCAACTGGAAATTTTTACTTATAAGAATACACTCATTGGCGGATTCCTGTTAACAGCTGCAGGTTTTTTATTGGCAACAAGTGGGGCCATGAATGGGCTGATGGGCATGTCGGGTTTTAATAATATCGAGATGGGTCGTGCTTATTTGCCTCAGATTTTCGGTGTTGTTTCGGCTTCTGTTATTTGTGTGATTGCCATAAAAAATAAAGTGTACCTCTCTACATTAATGGCGCTGGGGTTTATTGCCATTGCCCTGTTTCATTTAACAATGGCCCGGCATTTTTACCTCGGCATCGGTACGCGTGGCTTCTTCTGGCCCCTGGTTCTTCGTGGAGCAGGTCAGGTGTTTCTGTATTTATCGCTGGCACTTTATGTAGCCGAAAATATTCCAAAACATTTGAGTGCGTCAAGGGCGATCGTTTCGGTTTTCTTTAAGATTATCCTGGGTGCTTTTATCGGAGGGGCATCGTTTGGTTATTTTAGTTCACGAGGTAGCGAATTGCATGCTATCGGTATTTCACAAGGCGTTACCGTTAATAATACACTGGCATTGCAGCAGTATAATTCTGCAAAAGGACTAGCCATTTCAAAAGGAGCGAATGAAAATGAGAGCAATCAGTTTGCTGCGAAAATAATGTCATCCAAAATTAATCAGCCTGCCACTCTACTCGCGAATAAAGATATGTATCTTGTTTGCGGAATGATCAGTTTGTTATTGGCCCTAATCGTTTCTTTATTTAAGCGCATTCAACATCCACCTGGGAACATTGTAGTAGAACCTGTTCCTGTTTAAATTGATTTTCTCTATTGTGGAATAAATTTTTAAATTCGCCCATTCACTTTTAAACCTTGCATTATGCTAATCGAGATTGCACTTTCTGGAAAATTTATCTATGACCTTATAAAACGACTGATACATGATAAGGTATTTAGAACGCTGGGGTTTTTAGTATTCGTTCTGGTTCTGATCGGCACAATGTTTTTCTGGTTGGTTGAACACAAAAGCTTTATTGATGGTATGCATTATGCGGTAGGAACCCTGTCCATGAATAGCCCTGCTGCTGGACCGACCACAACCGTTGGAAAAATATTCGATATGATCTACAGAGTAATCGGAGTCGGAGTGTTTTTAACCTTTATCCTGGAAGCTGGAAAAACCATTGTCACTGCGCATCATGATTTTGAGAAAAAGCAAGCCGAAAAGAAAGCATTGAAGAAAGCGAAGAAGGAAGCTGCTGCTAAAAAATAGTTATACGTCAATTTCAATTGGCTCAGCAAAAGTTCATTGGGTCAATTGAAACACGTGTTGTAATTTTTTGATATAGGCTTCAATAAAATTGAGGCCTCTCATTTTGATTTTGGTCTGGTCTGTTGCAATTGCGATAGCCTTTTAAGTAAATAATGTAATACGTGTTAACGATTTTATAAATTCACAATGACCTTTACCAAAAGTACAATCTCAATATTTCTTCGTTGCTTGTTCTTTGCAATGATCTTTATTACTTGTTTTGATACTTATGCCCAATCTGTCTTTTCAGATCACGATACAAAAGTCGATTTTAAAAAATACAAAACATACGCGTGGCTAGCTCCAGGGGATAGCGTTTTCAACAGACGCAGACGCGACAAATTATATGGTGGTTATATTATGTATGCTGCCAACCTTGAATTAAAAAGCCGAGGAATGTCGATGGATACCCTCAACCCGGATGCTATTTTTCTTTTCTATACACAGGTAGATGAAAAGACAAAGTACTCGCAAAGCGCAATTCTTAGTGTTGGGGTTGGCGTTTCAGGACCTGGTTATTATGCATACTCATCAGCACCAGTAGCCGGGGGAAAAGTCACGGCAAGCATTGAAGACGATGGAACTTTAACGTTCGATATGTACGATACCAAGACGCGAAGTTTAGTATGGTCTGGTGGCGTGAATAAAACATTCTCACCAGCGGATGATGTAGAAAAAATTATTGCCGACTACACCAAAAAGATTTTTAAGAAGTTGCCCATTAAAACAAAATAATGAAGAAGTAGTGTGGAATATTTGTTAGTTCAAAAGCGTGTCAATTAATTTTTTTGATCAACTCCTCTACTCCTAATACTATTGTCTCCTTTACCTTGCTATCCTTTTCCGGAATAATTCCGTTCGCAGCTCCCCGCCACACCATTGCATTTTTTGATTGATCAACTAAATGCAGTGTTACCGTTCCTTCACGATAACGACCAACTTCAACCTCTTCGCTCTTCCATGTATAATTTCTCTGACCCATATAGCGTGCTCCATCCGTTCTGAGATCGGTTTCCCGCGTTTGAATTTTTTCTTCCACCACAACTCCAATGTTGATCAGCAGATCAGCCCCATCTGTTGATTGACTAAGCCCGCGGGCAACAAGTTGCTTACTAATTTCAGCTTTTAAAAGTTCAAGTCGTTCATTGAATTTCGGACTGATATCACCACTGGATTCGGTCTTAAAAAAATCAAATGTTTTATAATTAGCCAATGCAAATCCAGGCGTTGGTTGCACATCAATTATTTTAACGGAGCTGCAGCCAGAAACTAAAAGCAAACTGATTAGCGATAGAATTTTAATTTTCATAGAATCAAAGTTAAGATGAATGTATTGTTAATATCGAATATAGTTTGTGTGATAAAATAATTAAAACCGAAGTATTAAACTAGACGAAGCCGTCTATGATAATTGAATTTATCAAACCATCTCCAATTATTAATTTATTAAATTTGAAAATAACTTAATTCACTGACATGATAAAGAAATTTCTCTTTTTTGGTTTCATCGCGATGATGATAGCAGGTTGCTATCCGGGGGGTGCAGAATTTGTTGATGAACTCGACTTGGTTCTCACGTCACATGAAGAAACGTACAACTTTGGAACTCCCAGTACATTTGCTTTGCCTGATCAAATTCCTAAAATTACCGGTAGCCTCGTTGAAGGAGAGCCGATTGAATACTTGGAGGCGGATCAGGCCAATTTAATTCTGGCTCAAATCAGGACTAATATGGAAGATCGAGGCTATGAAGAAGTAGCAGATCAAGCAGACGCAGATTTGGTAATTTTACCATCGACTCTTTCAAACACTACTGTTGTAGTGTATTGTGACTATTGGGGTGGATATTGGGGATGGTATTGGCCGTACTATGGCGGATGTTATTATCCAAGTGGTTATGCCTACACAACTGGTTCTGTGCTAATTCAAATTGTGGATAATGACCAAACTACTCCAACCGTAAATGTCTGGGGTGCTGTTATCAATGGATTGTTACAAGGAAGTGATGCTTCCATTGAAGCCCGTGTTCAAAAAGGAATTGATCAGGCCTTTGCACAATCCACTTACCTTAAAACCAACTAAGCGCTATGAAAAAATTATTAATACTTCTCGCGTTCATCGCAATAGGTGGGTCAGCGTTCGCACAAGGTTATACCTCTATTCATTATGACATCAGTGTACCTCTCGGTAAAACTTCCGATCGCGTAAGCAAACCAAGTTTTCGCGGTGTGGGTCTTGACTACCGTAAAATGATCAATCCTAATCTTGGAGCTGGCTTCTCTCTCGGATGGCACGTGTTTTATGAAAGAAAAGATGAAGCAACCTATGATGTATCAAAGATTACCAACGGACTTTTTGATAAAATTACAGGTGTTCAGTACAACTATGTCAATGCTATTCCTCTTCATGGCAATATAAATTATTACTTAGGTGAAGAGGGTGATGCGATAAGACCCTTTATAGGTCTTGGAGTTGGCACAACGTATTTTGAACAAAAAGTAGAAATGGGTCTCTATTCAAGCACTACAAATGCATGGCAATTTAGTATTCAACCTGAGGCAGGTTTGTTATACGAACTTTCAACAACAATGTCTGCTTTCCTGGGCGCAAAGTATACACAAGGATTCAACACCAGTAAGCTGGATGGGCAATCGTACATAAGCTTTAATGTAGGAATGGCCTGGAAGTTAAATTAGTCTTCTTGTAATATGAATTAGAAAATAGTCCTGAATGATCAGGACTATTTTTTTTACCGATTTTCCAAACATGAATGACATAAGAACACTATTCCTTGTTGCCATTATTCTATCCTGTAAAATTGCTTGCGGACAAGTAACTCAAGACACGGTTAGGCATGATTCAGTAACAACAAAAGCATCAACGGAGCAAACCAATAATCGAAAAGATAATCGGCCTTTCATGAAGCGAATCAGTCTTGGAGGTTCAACAGGCTTTTGGTGGTCAATTCACCAGGTGCATGTTGAGGTGTCCCCCCTGCTGGCATATCATTTTCCTAAAATACTTACTACTGGTGTTGGGTATCGCTACATCTATGTTCACGATATCTTGAACAACAAAAATTTAAATACTTATGGTCCGAATATTTTCGCTCGAGCACAGCTCACCAAACGATTCTATCTATGGACTGAGTGGGAGAATCTAAGAACAGAATATGTTTCCAAATCCAATATCACACAGGAAGCAACTATAGAACATGAATACGTGGATTCATTTTTTGCAGGTGTAGGATATGTTCGTCATTTTGGAAAACGTGGAAGAGCTGGCTTAGGCTTCCAGGTATTGTACAATTTTCTATATAACCGCGAAGACAACTCTCCTTATTACAGCCCTGTGATTTATAGGATTGGGTATTTCTTCTAATAAAAAAAACCTTCCATTAATTAATGGAAGGTTTTTTTTTGATCTTATAAAGAAGGGATTACTTAAGTCTGTAATTCAAACTGCCACCAACATTGAATTGCCAAATGGTTGAGCCGGTGGAAACGCCCGCTCCACTTCCACCCGATCCAAAATAAAATCCACCACCAGCCCATTGAACGGGTGAGAAAACTTGTCCATGAATTCTAATGCTTACCTTTTCTGATGCCTTAATTCGAAGACCCAGTTTAGCGCCAAGTGAAAATCTTGCCTTCGATTCAGTCTCCAAAGACTCGTCAGGGTTAAACCAGCCAACGCCCATATTAAGTGTTCCAAATCCGCTGATCTTGTCGTTTAAAGGAGCGTAACGTGTGCCTCCTGCCATAATATAGTTGACACCTATGTTTCCGCTGAGATTCCTAAAACCCGTGGGGTTAGCCGGATCAAATCCCTGGTATGTTGCATTCGTCTTCATCGTTTGATAGATTAGTTCAATTGCCGTTGTCTCGCTCAGTCCAAACTCCAGCCCGCCTCCCCATTGAAAACCATCTCCGATTTTTCCTGTGCCATACTCTGTATCAAACTTGTCAGAGAACGTGTAGCTTTCAAAAGTCATTAGTGTGATTGTTGGTTGAGCACTGGCGGAAATAAATCCGGTTACTAAAACAATGCAACACAAAGTAAAAATTTTCATAGTGATAGTATTTATGAAAGAAAGATAACAAAAAATAGTGGGCACGAAGAAACCGATAAGTACGAATAAAAACTATTCGCTATTAACAATAAATTAAACGGAGTCGTTTAGCGCAATTTGTCAGGAGAAATCAGTCTAATGGTTATTTATTTTACTTATTACCATTTCTTTTTTCTACCAAAGTGATAACCAACATTCAACTGATAACGAAACCCTGCTGACCATGCAGAGTTTCTTCCTTGCAGGTTAACATCTCTGTCGGTTAACAAATCCTTTACCACTGGAAATTTATCTGTTAATGCTTTCAGAATTTCATTTTCCAAAATATCTTCTTCCGATATATCAAAATCTCCATCCAGTTTAAGCTTCATCGAATAGTACGCCATGGAAGGTCCAATGATAACCATATCAATCGTCCATCGATTTTTGATGACAAATTGATAGCCCAGCTGGGCTCCAATATTTATAACATTAATGTCTGTTTTTAATAAGGCATTGGTAACGGTTTGATCATCAGGTGATGTATACGCCAAGCTTCGATCGTTTCTAAAAAAGTAATAATTGGCATAGGGTCCAATATAAACACCACGAGGAGCGTGATATTTATTTTCTTTCTTTAAGTAAAACCGATACTCGCCACCCAGTACAAATCCTGTTTTCTTCGTTTCATCTTTTACATTAATAGATGATCCGAAATCTGCCACAGTCGGAAATCGCATAGCCCCTGCCATAATACCCCAGCTTTGATTTGGTTTGGTTACGCGCTCATAGGAAAGCACTATTGAATTGCTAAATAGTGCGCTGCTGATAAGGTTTAGCTTTATGGTATTTAATCTCGTAAAGGTGCTGTCCTTTTGCTGAGCTTTACAAGACAGTACTGCTACTACAATTAAAGATGTCAGTATATATCGCATGATACAATTTTTATTGAAGGATAAAGATTGGAATAAATTAACAATTATTAACCGATTTTTTTTCAAAAGAATGAAGAAAAAATCTAACTATGTGATTCTTGGTAAATGTTCCTGCCAATAAATTTGAACCCGATTTTTAAACGAATAACGTTTAATGCAGTGGTTCAATAATTCGGGAAGCTATCGGTTGAATTGATTAATTGATCGCCAGTAAATCTTTTATGATCACCATTAACGTATTCGGATAAATTCCAATCCATAATAACAAAGCCACAAGTCCACCCATCGTGACACCACTGATAATATAGATGGAAGGATGAAGCACCTCGTCCACTTTGGCTTTACTTTCCGATTGCTGCTCGAACATAACAGCGATGAGTTTGATATAATAATACAACCCAATGGCACTATTTACTGCTAGCATAATTACCAACAACCATTTTTCAGTACTCACTCCTGCTGCTACAATATAGAATTTACCAACAAAGCCAGCGGTTAATGGAATTCCCGCTAGCGACAAAAGCATGGCAGTAAATATTGATGCTGTTAACGGGCGTCTCCAGAATAATCCACGATAATCATCAATCAATTCTGCGTCACGGTCTTTATCAGATAATGTTACTAATACACCAAAGGCCCCGGCAGTTGTGAGGAAGTATGCTACAAGATAAAAACTCACTGCTTCCATACCTAATGCACCACCCGCTAAAAATGCAACCAGTAAATATCCAATGTGTGATACTGAGGAGTAAGCAAGTAAGCGCTTCACATTATTTTGTTGCAACGCGAGAAAGTTGCCTGCGAGCATAGAAGCGATAGCGATGACTGTGAAGATTGTTGATGAATAATTAACGCCCCCTGCCTCCTGAAAAAAGCGAACCAAAAATACAACCATCCCTCCTTTTGAAACTGTGGCTATAAATGCTGTTACAGGCGCAGGCGCTCCCTCATATACATCAGCGGCCCATAAGTGAAAGGGAACAACACTCAATTTAAAACCTACACCCACAATCATAAGACCGATGCCAGTAAATAAAAGCAACGGCATTGTTCCGTTGTGTGTAGTAAGGTATTCTCCAATACCCGCAAATTGGAGTGATCCAGTAACAGCATAAACCAGTGCCATTCCAAATAATAAAAAGGCTGAAGAAAATGCCGCCATAATTAAATACTTCAAACCGGCTTCATCCGACTTTTCGCGTTTTCGCAGATAGGCAATCATTGAATAAAGCGAAACGCTTAATATTTCCAGTCCGAGAAAGAGGGAGACAAAATGTTTACTGATTACCAACGCAACAGAACCCAGCGTTGCCAGGATAAGTAATATATAATATTCCTCTTTTCGTTCTTCGCGCTGTTCGAAGTAGGAGTATGAAAGCATGGTGATGGCTAACGATGCAAGTAAAATCAATCCGACATTAAATTTTCCGAAACCGTCAAAAATAAAAAGAGGCTCGATGGTCCACTTGTTTGAGAAATTTACTTCATGAAGAAAGATAAAATCGGCTAACAGCGATACAGCCGTGATCACATAGATCACTTTATGGTTTCGTTTTATGGCAATGGAAAACAAAATCAATATGGAAGCGCTGGTAAGAATGAACAGCGGAAGTATATTAAGAAAATCCTGCTTACTCATGATTGTCTCCTTTTAAAACTTCGTTCGTGTTAAGTTTATCCAATGCTACATTTTCCTTCTTAGGTTTTGTCTGGGCTTCCATTACATTCATTACAGGAATTTTGGATGTATTTAATATCGGCTGTGGAAAAAATCCCAGCCACACAATGACGAGCACCAAAGGAACCATCATTAATTTTTCGCGTAGTGAAAGATCCTCAAAGGCATGATTACTTTTTATTTCGACTCCATAGAATACACGCTGCATGATGCGCAATGAATAGGCTGTCGCTCCGACTAATCCAGTGGTGGCAAGAATGGTCAGAATATGAGTAGAATTCCACGCACCAACCAGTATCAGAAACTCAGCCACAAAATTACCTAAGCCAGGTAGGCCCAATGAAGCCATCACAAAGACGATAGCAATGAATCCCATGAAGGGAGCCTTTTTCCAATAGCCTCCCATTAGAGTAATGTCGCGCGTATGGATCCTTTCATAAACTGAGCCTGCCAAAATAAACAACGCACCGGTACTAATGCCATGCGTGATCATTTGCATGATTACTCCCTGAACAGCAAGTTCATTAAATGCAAAAATTCCCAACATAACGAAACCCATGTGACTCACACTGGTGTAAGCAATCAAACGCTTCAGATCAGTTTGAGAGAAAGCTAGTAACGCTCCGTACAGAATACCAATCACACCAAATAACATTGCCCATTTGCTAATGTCGTGAGCGGCATCTGGAAATAATGGAATGACAAATCGTATAATTCCATACGCTCCTGTTTTTAAAAGTAATCCGGCCAGGATTAAACTTCCGGCAGTAGGCGCTTGTGAGTGTGCATCCGGCAACCATGTATGAAATGGCACAACCGGCAACTTGACAATGAAGGCGACTAAAAATCCGAGCATCAGCCATCGAGCTGCATCTGGTTCAAACGGTGTATTTAAAAGTTGGAAGTAATCGAATGTGTAGGTTCCCGTAACATTTCCATGAATAAAGTAAACACCAAGAATAGCCAGTAGCATAAGCAATCCACTTGCCTGTGTGAATATGAAAAATTTATAGGCTGCATACCTTCTGTTCTCATGTCCCCAAATACCAATGAGAAAATACATCGGTATGAGCATGACTTCCCAGAAGAAATAAAACAAAAACAAATCCATTGTGAGGAATACTCCTGTGATACCCGCGAGTACCCACAAAAGATTGAAATGAAAAAATCCAATTTTGAATTGTATCTCTTTCCATGAAGTTAATACTGATAACATTCCAAGGAAGAATGTTAACATCAACATGAGCAAACTTAACCCATCCATTGCGAGGTGAAAGCTGATTCCAAAAACAGGTATCCAGTTTACAGCATAATCAGCAATCCAAACTGAATTCGGTTCGACAGAAATAAAATCGTGCTGACTCCAAATCATTAAAGTAATAACAAAGTCAATGGACAACGCCAGGAACGAAATCCATCGCGGGAGATCGGCATTCCATTTCTCTGCTATCCAGGCGAGTATTCCGCCTGCCATGAGAATGATGATGAACCAAGTTAGTATCATACTTGTCGCATTACTGTATTTTAATTTCCTACAAGTAAACTCAAGGTCACAATTAAGATTGCGCCTATAACAATACCCATCATGTACCAGCGCAATAATCCACTTTGAGTCCACGAGAATACACGATGAAGAAAATCAGCCAACTTAACCAGTTCGTCATAGAATTTGTCAATGATATCCTGCTTGTTAATGGTTGCCATGAAAACAAAAGGCTTCACGAATAAGGTGTCATATGCTTTATCAAATCCCCAACCCGAGAACCAAAAATTATGAAAGTCAATGGACGATGTTTTTAATTGATCCGATAGCTCGGGCTTCTTGATGTAGAAATAATATGCCATGTATACACCACTGAGCGAAATAACAACGGCAATTGACTGCACAATCCATTCTTTACTTTCCGCTCCTTCTTGCAATGTAATGGCGGGCAAAACAGGTTTAAGAAAATCAGAGAACAATTCAACATGTGCGATAGAATGTGGCAATTCAATGAAACCTGCAAACGTTGAAAGTGCAGCAAGAATAATCAGAGGCATCGTCATGCGATTGCCCGCGGGATGTGAAACATGTGTCTTCTCTGTTCCAAAGAAAGTAACGAAAACCATTCGGAACGTGTACACTGATGTAATGAACGCTCCAATCAATGCAGCAAGAAAAAATCCTACATTACCTTTTTCGCCAGCAAGCGAAAGCCAGAGAATAGCGTCCTTACTATAGAAGCCACCGGTTACAAAAGGTATTGCCGCGAGAGAAGCAGACCCAATGAGGAATGTCCAATAGATGGCAGGTAATTTATTTTTTAATCCTCCCATCTTAAAGATGTTGTGTTCGTGATGGAGCAAATGAATCACGGCTCCTGCAGCAAGGAAGAGCAGTGCTTTGAAGAAAGCATGAATCATAAAATGGAAAATGGCAGCAGACCAGGCTCCTACTCCCAATGCCAGAAACATATATCCGATCTGACTGATAGTAGAGTATGCTAGTATTCTTTTAAGATCAAATTGCGTAAGAGCACTGAAGCCTGCGAGCAATAGTGTAAGTGAACCTATTATTCCTACCCACATCTGTGCTAAAGGTGCCAGCTCAAAAACAACATGCATACGCGCGATGAGATAGACACCAGCCGTCACCATTGTTGCAGCATGTATCAATGCACTAACCGGTGAAGGTCCTGCCATGGCATCGGGCAACCATGTTTGAAGTGGAAGCTGAGCTGATTTTCCCATGGCACCTCCTAACAAAAGAAAGGCAATCATTACTGCACCTTCCGAACCAACCGTCCAGGTCTGCGGAGCTTGTGTGAGTATGCTTTGAATATGTAATGTACCGAATGCCTTAAACAACATGAACAGGCCGATAGCCATTGCCGTATCTCCTATGCGAGTGATGATGAATGCTTTCCTTGCAGCATAACCATTCTTTTCTTCGAGGTACCAGAATCCAATTAACAAATAACTGCAAAGCCCTACACCTTCCCATCCGAAGTACATCAACACAAGATTATCGGCAAGCACCAGAATAAGCATGGAGTAGACAAATAAATTGAGGTAGGTGAAGAAGCGTGCATAGCCTTCATCATCCTGCATGAATTCTGTGGAGTAGACATGTATCAGGAAACCGACAAACGTGATTACGAAAATGAAGACGAGTGATAAGGCATCCAGATGAAGAGCAATCTGTGGTTTAAATCCGGCAACATCAATCCAGGTCCATAATACTTGTTGAAAAGAATTTTCAGATGAAGAATTAAAATCAATTCCAATAAGAATAGTAATGAGAGCTGCAAGACCAACACTCCCCGCTCCTATTAAAGACACAGCGAAGCGAGGAAGTTTTCTTCCGAACAGGATCAAGAGCAAAGCTCCTGTAAAGGGTAAGGTTGGAATTAGCCAAAGAAGCTCTTTCATGTTGGTTAATTATTATCCGTTAATCATCATTCGTTATCCCTTCATTCTATTTGCAGCATCACTGTCAAGCGTTTTTAACTGGTGATAGATCTGCAGGATTAAAGCCAATCCTACAGAAACTTCAGCAGCTGCCATTGTTAATATAAAGATGAACATCACCTGCCCATCGGGTTGAACCCATCGTGAGCCCGCAACAATGAAGGCAAGTCCTGCTGCATTCAACATGATCTCTACTGAGATCAGCATGAAAATAATATTACGCCTGACCAACACGCTGATCATTCCCAGGACAAATAAAATCCCAGCCAGCAAGAGTCCCGATTCAACAGGTATGGTATTCATTCTTCTATCTTTTCTAAAAACCGATGAACTACTTTCTTCTTTTGTCTTCCCAGATGATAGGCACCTACAATTCCAGCCATTAAGAGTATACCGCTTAATTCAACACCAATAACATACGGTCCATAAAGCGACATGCCCACAGCTTTTGCATCTACCATTCGTTGGGCTACGTCAGCAGATTCAGATGTAGCAATGATGTAAATCATTTCACCTAATAAAATAAGCGAGAGAATAGCCGGTCCTATAAAAACTTCTTTCGTTAACCATACCTTCTCCTCTTCAACTGATTCCGCTCTTAAGTTGAGCATCATGATGGCAAAAATGATGAGTACGATGATTGCTCCTGCATATACAATGATTTCGAGCGCTGCAATAAACGGAGCGCCCAAAGCAAAAAAAACAATTGCCACTGCAAGGAATGAAACCACGAGATACAGCAGTGCATGGATCATGTTATATCGTGTAATCACCATGATGGTGGAGAGTACAGCAATGGTTGCAGCGATGTAGAATGTTACTTGCATAATCCGTTGTACATTATTCTTATTTTTAAGGTAAAAGACTTTTTACATCCACCGGCACTTCTTCGTTCTGCGCTTCGCCTTTACCTTTTCCTCCAATAGCAATTCCGGCTACGTTATAATAGTTGTAGCCAGGATATTTGCCGGGTCCATCAATAAGTAAATCTTTTTTCTCATACACGAGATTCTGACGATTGTATTCTCCCATTTCAAAATCAGGAATAAGTTGAATCGCATAGGTAGGACATGCTTCTTCACAGTAACCGCAGAAGATGCAGCGCGAGAAATTAATTCTGAAGAATTCAGGATATCTTCTTCCATGTTCATCTTCTGTAGCCTGAAGCGAAATGCAATCTACCGGACATGCTGCAGCACAGAGATAACATCCGACACATCGCTCACCCATGTCGGGATCTTTAGTAAGTACAATTCGTCCACGCCAACGTGTTGTCAGTTTATTTTTTTGCTCAGGATACTGAACCGTCTCACGTTTATGAAAGGCGTGCAGAAACGTAAGCCACATGGTGCGAATAATTGAGAACATAGTTCCTCCTTTGTTCCTCCAAAGCGGAGGTTTAGTTTAGTTTTCCATCCATAATAAAATTCCCGCTGTCACCATCAAATTAACAATTGTAATAGGCAGTAATATTTTCCACCCGTATTCCATAAGCTGATCGTATCGCGGCCGTGGCAACGAAGCGCGCAGCAAAATAAAAATGCCGATGAACGTAAAGGTCTTTATAGCAAACCAGACAATTGGTGGAAGAAATCCTGGTCCAAGCCAACCGCCAAAATAGAGACACGTTATCATGGCAGAGATCAGCGTGATACCCATGTACTCTCCCACGAAGAACATTCCGAACTTCATTCCTGAATATTCAGAATGGAATCCGGCAATCAGTTCGCTTTCTGCTTCTGGTATATCGAAAGGTAATCGATGTGTTTCAGCAATGCCGGCAATGAAGAAGATCATGAACCCAACAAACTGAGGAACAACATACCAGATATCTTTCTGTGCTTCCACTATGGTTTGCAGATTAAAGGAACCCGCATGCAAAACAACTCCCATCATAGAAAGTCCCATAAAGACTTCATACGAAATCATTTGCGCAGCACCTCGCATAGCACCAAGTAATGCATATTTATTATTAGATGCCCATCCTCCAAGGATGATACTATAAGCGCCCATTGATGACATGGCAAGGAAAAATAAAATACCGATGTTCACATCCCAGACAATAAAACCAGGCGTGAACGGGATGATGACAAAGCTTAGCAATACGGTCATCACAACAATAGCCGGTGCCAACACAAAAACAAACTTGTCGGCAAACGGAGGTATCCAGTCTTCCTTGAAAAAGAGCTTAATCGTATCCGCAAGAACAACAAATAAACCAAATGGTCCCGCACGATTGGGACCGTATCGGTCTTGCCACAACGCCAGCAACCTGCGCTCCACCCAGATTAAACCGGGAGCAACCAGAAGAACTCCGCCCAGTACACCGGCAATAATAAGCATGGGGTGAAATGGAGTGCTCATGTTAAAATGTTAAAGCGTTTACGTGTTTATATTTTAAATTCATGATGTTCATCTTTCGATCCTTTGGTCATGAGGTTTAAATTTATTTCTTAATGATCCCCCAAGCGGGAAGATCTGAGTGCGGCAATCCCTGAAGTCCGTATGGTAATCCAACTACACTTCGCTTAATCTCTGTACTCAATTTCACTGGCAGTTGATACGATTGCTTGTCAATGTCAAACGACATAAGCTGACCTTCGCTAAGCTTAAATTTCAATGCATCATCCTTGTTGATCAGAACATAAGGCTTAACCACACGCTCTGAAACGGCAGCAGCACGAGAACTCAATTCCTCTGATCCGAAAATGTGGTAAAGTGGAACAACCCAAATACGATCATCAAGCGCAAGGAATATTTCAGGAACAGCTGTGAAATAATCGGTCGCTTTTCCGGTTGATGGTTCAAGTAAACGAATACCGGGATTGCCACCGCGTAAGGCCTCTCCAACTTCTTCCTGATATTTGTTAACCGATTGAACAGAATTCCATCCAGGTGACCAGAAGAAAGGGATCATGGATGACGGAGGTAATGCCCGAAGGCCTTCCATAGTATAAGACAAAGAAGAATCTGCATCTACCGGTGGCTTTGGTTCACTTACATTGATGTTAGCATTCATTGCCGTGCGGCCACTGTAGCGATGTGGCGCGCGGGGAATGCGCTGACCCGCGACACGAAAATCAGGCGGTGGTGTAATCGTATCAACGCCTTTCAACATTGGCTCTTCTAAAGAAATTGCCTTGGTAACATCTTCAAAATTTTTCCATTTACTCATCCGTTCATTCCCAACAAAAGCTCCCATCATCAAAAGCCATCTCCAACTCTCTTGAATTACATCGGATGATTCGTAAACCTGGAAGAATCGTTGAGCTCTACCTTCATTATTAACCAACGTACCATCTGATTCAGCAAATGTTCCGGCTGGTATTACCATGCTTGCCTTTTGTGTTGTTGTATGATCAAGGTGATCCAAGACAATTACGTGTTTACACTTTTGGAGAAATGCATTAACACTGGCGGCTGTACCGTGTCGGTACAGATCATTTTCCATAACGATTACCGTATCCGCATAACCATGTATAACAGCATCAAATGCTGAACGAAGTCGGTGACCTCCCATCATGGCAAGGCCAAGAGAGTTACATTCTGCCATCGTAAGAACAATTCCTGCTTTCTGATTTCGCTTATGTAAAGCCCAGGCAATATTGGATGCAGCCTTCATCACGGATTCACTTTTACAGGATGTGCCTGAAATAATAACAGGTCTCTCCGCCTTAAATAGCGCTTCAACAATTTGCTGTGCCAATACTCTTTCTTCTTCCGATAATTTATTAACGGCTGGTGATGCTGGATCTAATAGATGCGCCACCGCAAATCCAATTCGGGCAATATCATCTGGAGTAGAACGATATGTCTTTGTCGCAATGTCGTCCAGCTTTGTACTGTCGGCAGTAGCAATAAAAACAGGGCCATTCTTATCCTGAATCATTTCGCGAGCAGCGGCATCATTCCAAATAGGAATATGAGCATCCGCTACTTCTTTCATAGGTTGTTGCCGTGCCGCCTGACGAATAGCAAGCGCGAGCATGGGAGCCGTGTTTGTTAAATCTTCTCCTAAAACAAAAACAGCATCAGCACTTTCTACTTCTTTTAATGAAGGTGTACGTGCCGGACCTTCCTTTAGAATCTTAATAGCAAGTTCTGCTAAATCATGTTCGTTATCTGAGACGCCATGATAGAAATGATTTTCTCCTACCAAAGCTTTGAGTGCAAAGTTCGATTGCAAGGAAGCGCGGGGGGATCCAATACCGATTACTTTGGCATCGCGAAGAAGTTTTTTTATTTCAGAAAGCACTTGCTCTTTCTCAACAGTCTTTCCATTCAATTTCGGTTTGCGAATGCGATCGGCAGCATTCACAAACTCATAACCAAACCGTCCACGATCACAAATAAAATAACCATTCACATCTCCATGATAACGATTAGCTACCATTCGCAATTCGCCATACCGTTCACCAGCAATAATATTACATCCCAAACTGCAATGCTGACAAATTGAGGGAGCCATCGTTAGATCCCATTTGCGTGTGTAATGCTGCTTTAATGTTTTATCGGTAAAGACACCTGTAGGACAAACTTCCGAAAGATTCCCACTGAATTCATTTTCAAGTACACCATCTTTTTCTCTTCCGAAATACACATTGCTGCGCGATGCAAAAGCATCAAGATCCTTACCTCCTGCAAAATCTTTGTAGAACCGGACGCAACGGTAACATTGAATGCAGCGGTTCATCTCATGATTGATGAAAGGGCCAAGGTATTGATTTGTATGCGTACGCTTCTTATAAGTATATCGCCTTGAAGAATGCCCGGTCATTACTGTCATATCTTGTAAGTGACAGGAACCACCTTCATCACACACAGCACAATCGTGCGGGTGATTGGTCATCAGTAACTCGACAACATTTGAACGGAAATCCGTCGCATCAGTATCCAGAATGGATATCCTTTGTTTATCCGTTACAGGCTCCATGCACGACATGATGATTCTACCCTTTGTATCATTTTCGTCTTTGTACACTTTGATCGCGCACTGACGACACGCGCCTACTGAACCCAATGCCGGATGCCAACAGAAGTAAGGAAGATCGAAACCTAATGTAAGGCAAGTCTCGAGCAAATTCTTGCCGGGTTTTACTTCGTAGGGTTGATTGTCAATATAGAGCGTTGCCATCCTTCCGAATAGTTATGCGCGCCCGTTGTGATACGGACAGCGCTGTTCGTGTATATGTTGTTCGAAATCTTTCTTAAAATATTTTAATGCACTTTGCAAAGGCTCCATTGCGCCTGGCGCGAATGCACAGAATGTTTTTCCGGGACCCAAATTGATGGTATGCTCATGCAAAAGATCTAAATCTTCTAAGCGACCTTTTCCGTCATCAATTGATCCGAGTATCTTTTCAACCCATGGAAGTCCTTCGCGACAAGGTGTACAAAATCCACAGGACTCTTGCGCAAAGAAATGTTCAAGGTTTTTCACAAAACCAACAGGACATGTTTTGTCATCGAGAACAACGAGTGTACCTGTACCCAATCGACTTCCTGCTGCTGCAACTGATGGGTAATCCATTTTTATATCGAGGTGTTCTTCTACAAGAAAATCGGTTGAAGCTCCACCGGGTAATGCTCCTCTAAACTTTAATCCGTCCAACATTCCACCTGCGTGCTCTTCAATCAATTCTCGCATGGTAACACCCATGGGCAACTCCCAGGCTCCTGGTTTCTTTACTTTTCCGCTGACGCCATAGAGTTTCGTTCCTGGATCATTGGTTAAGCTTAAATCTTTGAACCAGCTCGCACCTTTGTTGACGATGTGAGGGATGTTGCATAGTGTCTCTACATTATTGACAATGGTTGGCCTTCCAAACAGTCCACTGATTTGAGGAAAGGGTGGCTTCGCTCTTGGTGTTGCACGCTTGCCTTCGAGAGAATTTAGCAATGCAGTTTCTTCACCGCACATGTAACGACCAACTCCGGTATGAAGATGTAAATCCAAATCGAAGCCAGAGCCCAGAATATTTTTTCCTAAGTAACCTGCACTATAGGCTTCTTCAATTGCCAGAATAATAGCGGCCGCTGCAGTTTTGTAGGCCCAACGTAAATACACGTACGAAATATTTGCCTGAATGGCGTATGACGAAACGATCATACCTTCAATCAACTGATGAGGTGTGCACTCTAGTAATATACGATCCTTAAAAGTACCCGGCTCCATCTCATCTGCATTGGCGATAAGGTATTTTGGTTTTGGTGCATGGAGGGGAACAAAACTCCACTTCATCCCTGTTGGAAAACCTGCGCCTCCCCTGCCTTTTAGATTTGATTCTTTTACTATGTCTTGAACCCCTTGAGGAGAAATACCTTTCAGCACTTTGCGCAAAGCTTCATAACCACCGGTCTTCTCATACTCTTTCAGTGTGAGTGGCCGTTGATCCTGGCGAATGTGTTCTGTTAGTGGTTTCTCCATAATTAATTCAAGAATCAAAGCACAGCGAGTATTGGTGATCAGTATTCGGTAATGGGTAATCAGTACTAAACCGATTACTGTTTACCTATTACCGAATACCCTTAGTGCTATTCATACTTTTTTAATATTCCATCCAGTTGTTCTGTTGTTACGTTTCGATATAAGTCGTTGTCGATCATGAATGCGGGTGCGCGATCGCAGGTACCTAAACAGCAGTTGGGCAATAAAGTGTATCGCCCATCTGCTGTCGTCTCTCCCAATTTGATTCCGAGTTGTTGTGTTAAGTGTTGAAGAATAGTTTCATACCCCATCACCCAGCAACTGATGCTATCACATACTAAAATGACATGACGCCCTACTGGTCTTCTGAAAAGCATATTATAGAATGTTGCCACTGAATCAAGCTCTTCGGCTGACATCTTCATATAGTCCGCTACATCTTGCAAACTTTCATCCGATATCCACCTGCGATTTTGCTGCACAATTTTTAATGCTTCGATGCCCGCTGCCTTTCTCACGGGCACGTGGTGTATCGCTTCATCAATCTTATGTTTTTCTTCAGCCGTCAGCATGGTGTGCGAATTGTTTTAAAAATGTTTATCTATCAATATCTGCCAGTACATAGTCCATCGCTCCAAGAACACTTAATAAGTCGGCTACAGTATATCCTTTCGTGATGTACGGTAGCATCTGCATATGTGGAAACGATGGAGTGCGAATGCGAACTCGATATGGGGAAGTATTTCCATCGCTTATCGAGTAATAGCTGTTCGCTCCTTTCGTAGCTTCAATACAGCTCATCGCTTCCCCGGGAGGAATAACAGGTCCCCAGCTTACACCGAGAAAATGTGTGATGAGTGTTTCAATATCCTGCATGGTTTGTTTCTTAACAGGAGGAGTTGTTAGTGGATGATCTGATTTATACGGGCCTGCTGGCATGTTCTTCAAACACTGCTCAATGATGCGAAGGCTTTGACGCATTTCTTCCACACGAACAAATGCGCGATCGTAGCAATCTCCATTCTGCGCAACAGGAACTTCAAAATCAAACATCTCGTAACCAGAATAAGGACGCTTTTTGCGGAAATCATAATCAAGACCACATGCACGAAGGTTAGGTCCTGTTGCTCCCCATTCTATCGCTTCTTCTTGCGTGAATATTCCGATGCCTACTGTGCGTGCTTTGAAAATGCTATTTTGCATTACCATCTTATCATACTCGCGAAGTTTTTTTGGGAAATAGTCAATGAAATTTTTTACTAATACTTCCCAGCCTTTTGGAAGATCCTGGGCAACACCACCAATGCGAAACCAATTCGGGTGCATACGTCCACCACAAATTGCTTCAATAACATCGAAAATTCTTTCGCGATCTGTGAACATGTAGAACACAGGTGATAGTTGTCCCACATCCTGTGCAAAGGTTCCGTACCAAACCAAGTGACTCGCTATCCTGAAAAATTCACACAGCATGACGCGTATTACTTTTGCGCGTTCTGGAATCTCAATGCCTGCCAGTTTTTCTACAGAAAGTAAATACGCAAGGTTATTGTTTACTCCTCCTAAGTAATCGACACGATCTGTATATGGAATGTAAGTATGCCATGACTGACGTTCGGCCATTTTCTCTGCACCACGATGGTGAAAGCCAATGTCCGGAACAGCATCTACAATATCTTCTCCATCAAGTTGTAAAATAATGCGAAGTACTCCATGTGTACCCGGGTGCTGCGGGCCAATGTTCAAAAACATAAAATCAGAATCTTCACTTTGCCGCGCTAGTCCCCACTCCTCTGGATTGAATTGAAGCGCTGCTTGCTCACGATCTACCTTGTCATCCAATAATGTGAAAGGTCCCATTTCAGTGGCACGCGCAGGATGCTCTTTGCGCAACGGATGACCTACCCATGATTGCGGCATCAATATTCGTTTCAAATGGGGATGCCCTTCAAAACGTATACCGAACATGTCATACACTTCACGCTCATACCAATTTGCGTTGAGCCAAAGTTTGGATATACTGGGTGCAACAAGATTGCTATCCTGAAGAGCAGTCTTCAGTCGAATAAAACTATTTCGTTCAAAAGAGAAGAGGTGATAGACGAGCGTGAAGGATGACGAAGGGTAACCATTTTCTTTTTTTCGGGTGCGCTCATCAATGGCGGTGATATCGTATAATAACGGAAAGGGCTGAGAGATTTCTGACTTCAAATATGGTAGGACCTCTTTCAAACGGCCCAATGGAATCCACAGGGTGAGAATCTCATCCTTTGACGGCTGTTCAGTGAAGACATCATCACTGAATTTCAACCGTAGTTGATCCATTAGGTTACTTTTCATTTCCATACTATGCATTAAACACCCCTTGTGTTCACTATCAATTCCGGAACTTCAGTACTCAATCAATCACACTTCATTCACCCCTTTATAAAATCAAGAACAAAAACATTATACTTCATCCGGAGAGCGGAACGTTGTCATCGTTTTCCAATTCTCCATTTTCCTATCTTTTACTGAAACCTTCTCTGGTCTAATCACACCTTGATCACCAATCATCCAGCTTAATGGTCTTTTTTCTTTTCCTACAGATGCTGCCAGCAACGTCAGACCTTCCATGAAGGCATCCGGACGTGGTGGGCAACCCGGTACATATACATCCACAGGAAGAAATTTATCTACACCTTGCACTACACTATATATATCATACATGCCACCAGAATTCGCGCATGAACCCATTGAGATCACCCAACGAGGTTCCATCATTTGTTCATGCAAGCGTTTAATGATTGGAGCCATCTTAATAAAGACTGTTCCGGCAATGATCATAACATCGGCTTCGCGAGGTGTGCCTCGAATTACTTCTGCCCCGAATCGAGCTACATCATATTTGGGTGTCATGCTCGTTGCCATTTCAACAAAGCAACATGATAAACCAAAATGAAATGGCCACATGGAATTCTTTCTTCCCCAGGCGAGCAAATCCTGCATTGAACTCAACACCAGACTTTGTTTAATTGCTTCCTCCATGGAACCTGTTCCGTTCACCACATCGCCTGGCTCATCAGGTTTGCTTAACCACCATTTCATAGTTTCGTTTTAGGTTTATCGTTCAGGTTTTCTGATTTCTTCAATTTCCAATATGCTTTCAAAATCTTTTTGCCGTCAGGTCCAAAATCCAACGCTCCGTTTCGCCATTCATAAATCAGCACCACAATAAGTAGTATAATAAAAATAGAGACACCCGCGTATCCATACCAACCCAGTTCGCGAAAAGCAATAGCCCATGATAAAATGAAAATAGTCTCTACATCAAAAATGACAAAGAGCATGGCGATCAGATAAAACTGAGCTGAAAAACGAATGCGTGCTGAACCATCACTGAGTATCCCTCCTTCATAGGGTTCATCAGTAGCATGTTCCTTATGGTGTTGTCCTAATACATAAGACAACCCAAGCATGGCGCCAACCAGGCTGAGAACAATGGCCGTGTACACTAACAGGGGCCACATTGACACAGAATTTTCATACGAACTATCCAAAATGTTTTTGCCTCCAGCAAAATATTTTTAGAGTTGTTAAACCAGTTGACTTGCAAACCAATGCAATCAACTCCTGTCCTATATGTAATTATTGATGACCGGTTATGTAGTGTTCGAGGTATTCTATAATACCCACTTGTTCATCAATGATAAACTTCACTACATCACCAATAGAGATTAAGCCAACCAATTCACCATCATCGACAACGGGCAAATGACGAATAAACATAGTCGTCATGACACTCATACATTCCTGAATGGTTGTATGCGTTGTTACGGTTATCGGATGTTGAGACATGATCTCTCTAACCAATATTCCTTTCGATGCTTTTCCTTTTAATATTACTTTTCGCGCATAGTCGCGCTCAGTGAAAATACCAACGAACTTTCCATCTTCCACTACAATGAGAGCTCCTATATTATTTCGAACCAGCGACTCAAGTGCACTGAATACAGTTGCGGAAGGTTCAATGGAGAAGATTGAATTTCCTTTGTTGCGGAGGATGTCTCGTACTTTTCCCATAAAAGCAAAAGTTTTTGTCGACATAGTGAAGATACTATTCGTGTTTTTAACAAGCAAGCATTTTCGGTTATTAAAACGATTGCAATGATGAAAACAATCGTTTACAACGTGGAGCTACAAAATTGAAGAGCTCTATATAGTAGTAGAGTATTATTAGAAATTTTTTTTATGGTGCTTAATTCAGAACCTTCTCTTACATCATTTGGTTAATCTCTTAAACCATTCTATCTGTTGATTTTGAAGAAGTTATGATTTCACAACCTGCCAGTGTTTTATTTCAATTCATCGTTTATTGACCGTACGAATAACATTATGTTCATCAAAATAAAATTTATGGCTTTGATGCTTTTCATAAAATGAGACGCAATACCTTTCAATCTTAATTTAAAATAGACTCAATGATACAAGCAAAAGGATATGCTGCCCAAAGTCCAACAACCAATCTTGCTCCGTGGAGTTTTGAAAGACGTGAAGTAGGGCCAAACGATGTTCAGTTCGATATTCAATATTGTGGCGTTTGCCATTCCGATCTTCATCAAATAAGAAATGAATGGTTCCCCGGAATTTTTCCAATGGTGCCAGGACATGAAATAGTAGGCCGTGTGACTAAGGTGGGCAATCAGGTAAAAAAGTTTAAAGTGGGCGATCTTGCCGGAACAGGTTGTCTGGTTGACTCCTGCAGAACGTGCGAGAATTGTAAGGAAGGATTGGAGCAATATTGCCTCAATGGTTCAGTAGGCACTTATAACTCAAGAGAAAAAGATGGAACACCAACCTATGGTGGCTACTCTAATACTATTGTCGTTCACCAGGATTTTGCATTGCACATTTCTGACAAACTATCTCTGGCAGCAGTTGCTCCTTTATTATGTGCTGGTATAACTACCTATTCTCCTCTTCGGCACTGGAACGTTGGTAAAGGACATAAGCTTGCTGTGTTGGGTTTAGGAGGCTTAGGACACATGGGTGTGAAGTTTGGCGTTGCCTTCGGTGCGGAGGTTACCGTCTTAAGCACATCACCGTCAAAGGAAGAAGATGCGAGAAAATTAGGAGCGCATAAGTTTGTCGTAACTTCAGATCGGCAGCAAACAAAAAACGTAAAAGGATATTTTGATTTCATTCTTGATACAGTGTCTGCACCACATGATATGAAACTTTACTTGTCGTTGTTAAAAACAAATGGAACACACATTATGGTCGGTATACCTCCTGCACCAAGTGAGGTTCCTGCCTTCAGCTTAATGGATGGTCGGAAAAGTCTGGCAGGATCGGGGATTGGTGGCTTGCCTGAAACTCAGGAGATGCTTGACTATTGTGCCAAACACAATATCGTTTCAGATATTGAATTGATTGATATTAAGAACATTCAATCAGCATATGACCGAATGGTGAAAGGAGATGTTCGGTATCGTTTTGTTATTGATATGGCGACACTTTAATATTTTAGAGGTATTCCAATTCAAAAGGTTTGCTGAAATAATATTGCCATACCTATGCTTGACTTGGGCGGGAGTTAAATTTTCTTTTGCGGTTGTGTATTTATAAAGAATTTCAAAAAATCGCTTAGCATGAATCCAGCGGCCAATGTAAAAGCGAACTCAGAGAAATATTTGAAGCAATTTGGAGCAATGTGAAATTGTTTAAAGTAAATTGGTTCGTGCTTGGTTTTAAATAATACCAGCAAGAACATTTTACCACTTCTTATTGCAGCAATACGGGACTATCGGGAAAAATCAAATACCCTTTCCGGTTGATGGTGCAGATTGAGTCCGCGTATATCATGCAGACCAGTTGGCATTTTTATTCGTGATAAACGCGACATTTTGATTGAAATTATTTTAAACCTGCCTACCTTTTACGGGTATTGAAGCCGACTAGAAAACTTACTCTTACACCGGTGTGCACCGATACATCTCTGGTGGTGCCCGTATTCGAATTGTATTCACTTGAACGCCTGCTTACAGAAGGGACGACAGCAAAATTAATTGGGAAGTAAATATTTTCAGTATGAAATGACGTACCTACTGCCAACGCCAGACCCGCGCCCGTAAGGGAAAGATTTGGTCCAATGGCAAATTCATTTCCCTTCTTTCCGCGTATTCCAAACATGCCATTGAAACTGGGTAAGAACATGCCTTGTTCAATACCTGCAATAAGTGGGATAAACTCAATCAAAGCGGTCGCTCCACTTTTCATTGTGAAAACACGAGTTTCAAATTGCCATCCAAACTGCATAACGAATGGTGTTTTGCCGCGCTCTCGAATTTTATCTGCCGCTTCACCTTTTCCTACGATAGTAAATCCAATCCTCGGACCAGAGAATTTCAGAGGTTCATAGAAAATGTCTTCTTCTTTTTTCTCAACTACAGGAGTAGATACAATTGGCGCTACGGTGGATGTTTTAGGAATGGAGAAAACATCTTCGTTACCATTTGCATATCGTATTATCTGGATGGCCGACTTATATGTAGTGTAAACCGGGCCGTCCGGATTGTCTTCTTTCTTATACTTTACCTGCGAAGGTGTTACCTCAATGACCTTACATCTTTCCTCCGTTCCATTCTTATACAGAATCACATCTTGCGAAAAGCAAATGTGGCTGACCAAGACAACCACTGAGATCATAACGAATCTGGTTTTCATATGCATTTGTTTAGTTTCTGAATTACAAACTAAAACTACATGCTACTGCAGATTGCCCAGTTCCATTCTATCCCATTCAGGGATAATTCTTTGGTAAGAAATAGCACAAACTTGAACTGTGTTGATTGAAGTTGCATTTTTCGCAAATGCTGATGAATCAAACTGAAAGAATTATAGAGTTTCAGTCCTGATGTATAAGGTCTATCGTATCTACCTATGCTCGTATAGGCGCTTATTTTCAACGAGGCAATTTTTAAAGAATAAAGCCACGGATGGTGGCTTTATTCTTTAAACCCATATTATGCATTAGAAAAATAGCCCCGACATTTATGTCGGGGAACAAATAAAAATAAACCAAAGGGGCTTTAGCCCAATGTAATTTTGGCTAAAGCCAAATATTTTTGCCATTCATTTCCCAAGACATA
>JANODK010000044.1:0-27554 GCA_031412655.1 Chryseolinea sp. | reverse complement strand
AAAAATGTGCCATTGAATTGAATGTCTTTCGTTAAGTTATCTCTGTGGCCTCGTTTGCTCCAGTTCGCCATACTTGTCCGTACGGAACCAGTGAACCAAAAACACCGCGATTGTTTTTATGCGGCTGAGAATAGGTAATCTTCACATAGCTGTCCCTATACTTAATAGCGATAACGGCCAATGGACTAGGCCGGGGCTTTATTGCTTCTTGAGAGTAGATTGAAAAGGAGAGAAGAAGAATGAGAAGGTGAGTAATAAAGACAGGTTTTGCGAATCGCATACCGAATATCGTATTTAGAGCGTGCATTGTATAAAACAAATGTAAGAATTCAGGATATTCGCAAGCTAAATTTTTTTACAGATATGGATCGGCCGGCATTTGATGATATTTATATGGAATTGGCTGTGAATCTGGCCAAGCGTTCGCATTGCATTAAGCGCCACGTTGGTGCCGTGCTGACAAAAGATACGCGCATTATTTCTATTGGATACAATGGCCCGCCTTCCGGAACACATAATTGTGATGTTGAATGGCCTGAAGTTGGTTGCCCCCGTGATTCGAAGGGAGGATGTTCATTGGCGATACATGCCGAGCAGAATGCTATTCTTTATGCAGTACAAAATAAATCTTCTGTTGATGGCGCCACTATTTATGTGACGCTTTCACCATGCTTATCGTGCGCGCGAATTATTTTTTCGATGGGGATTAAAAGAGTGGTCTACCTTAACTCTTACGCGGAGCATAAAGGACTCACTTCCGATGAGGGTGTCGACTTCTTAAGAAAATTTGGCGTAGCAGTAGAAAAGTATGCAGGTCAACTCTCTAATGTTACCCACATGATATAAAAAGAGCCGACTTATCGGCTCTTTAATACACTTTCTATATCCAGAATCAGCTTCGCTGTAATTCCTTTTGTCTTCTTTTGCTTTTCTTCGGTCAATACGACTAACGACTTTTCCATCATATCTAAAAGACCGCTCGGATTATTATCGTGTTTATAGCTACCCAGACACCAAACGATGTCCGACTGAAGCGAACCTCCCAGGTCAAGGGCGAGTAAAACTTTCAACACATCTTCACTTACCTTTTGAATGGAGGTTGAGGAGGATTTTGCTTTAGTTTTGGGAGCAGCCGCTTTCTTAGGAGCCTTCGCTGCAGTTTTAGTCTTAGCAGGTTGTTTTGCCATAATGATTTTAGGTTGAGAACTGAATATATTCTAAAGTTAAAGGGGTTGTATGGCCGAGACAAGGAGTTGAAATACATTATTTACGCAACCGAATGAAAACAACCCAATGACTTCAAGGATAAGTTTAACAAGCCCTGTCTATCCGTTGCATTTACAAGGAAACACATTTTATCATTTTACTTGAATGAAGGAGAGATGGGGTGTAGAAATGGAACGGTGTAAAGAAAAAATGAAGAGAAGAGGAGGATAAGAACAGAAAAATTGATGTGAGGATGCGAGATGAATGATGATGTTGATGGTTATAAAAAACGAAAGGGAAGTAAATCCAATTTACTTCCCTTCGCAAAGTTTCGTTAGGTATTACCTAATTACTTCTTCTTCTTAGCTGCCTTCTTTGCAGTTTTCTTAACTGCCTTCTTTGCTGCTTTCTTCGCTGTTTTTGCCATAGCGTTTTTTGTTTATTGTTAAACTATACGAAAAGTTATAACAATTATTTTATTCACAAAAATTTTTTGCAAAAAATTTTTTGGAGCGACATTTTTTACATGCATGAAAAGTAACCAGGAAGTGATGAAGTGAATCACTTTTTTCATCATAAAACATTCACTTCAGGTTGAAGTATGATGCCAAATTTTTCGCTCACACTCGCTTGAATTTTCATCGCGAGATTCCAAATTTCTTCACCACTACCACCACCGTAATTTACTAACACCAGTGCTTGATGTTGATGAACACCAATGTTGTTTATTTTTTTTCCTTTCCATCCACATTGTTCGATCAACCATGCTGCAGGAATTTTCACAAGACCATTTTGACTTGGAAAACTTGGCATCGATGGGTATTGTATCTTTAAAAAATCGTGCAAATCATTCTGAATTGAAGGATTTTTAAAAAAACTTCCAGCATTACCAATTTTTTTTGGGTCTGGTAATTTGCTGCTTCGAATTTGAATAACTGCATCACTCACATCGCGAATTGAAATATTTTTTATTCCATTTTGCTGAAGTGTATCCGCAATTGCACCGTAGCTAACATGTAACAAATGATTTTTTTTAGTGAGTGTTAAAGTAATACTTGATATTAAAAATTGATCTTTCAATTTCGTTTTGAAAACACTTTCGCGGTATCCGAAATGACATTCATCATGCGTGAAAATTTTTAATTTTCCGGTGCTGATTTCAATGGTTTCGACCTCAAAAATATTTTTTTCAATTTCGACTCCGTAAGCCCCAATATTCTGAATTGGAGCCGCTCCAACCGTTCCGGGGATCAAAGAGAGGTTCTCGATGCCTCCCCAATTTTTATCCACACAATGACGAACAACATCATGCCAACACTCTCCACTTCCTACTTTTAATGTGATTGTATTTTCATCTTCACGTATAATTTCTTTACCGATGATTGCTACTTTGATGATTAATCCATCAAAATCTTTTGTAAAAAGTACATTGCTACCACCACCAAGGAATAAATATGGGTTCGATTTGAAAAGATCGCTTGTAAAAAGTGCTTGAGCCTCTTCAACAGAATGTATTTCAGTAAAAAATTTAGCCCTATGACTAATTCCGAATGTATTAAAGGGAAGAAGATCGACTTGTTGTTGTATTGACATGGCTAAAATAATTCCACAACAAGGTAGGAAAGTAATTAATCATGTGTCAAGGCCGGATAAAGTCTTTAGCATGGAGTCTTTAGCAGTACGAAAATGATTTTGTGGATAATTTTTAGCGAAATCTACTTTACATTCTTAGCAATTTCTTCTTTTGACAGTTTGAAAATGCAAATACGAGCAAAGCGTCCAGCGACATAGGTTGTTCCGCAGACTGCAATACCCCCATCGGACGTATTGATTATACCCGCAATCTCAAATGGATTGGAGAAGCCAAGGTAACGGCTGCCAAGGAACTCGCCTGTTGCCTCATCATAGAAGTAAAGTCCGATCTCTTTTGTTTTAGTATCAGAGCCATAGATCAGTACACTCTTGTTATTTATGTTAGAGCGAAGAATTTTTACATTTGCGTTTGTAACAAGCTCTGGAAATGAAAGACCAGGCAATTGATCAGGTGTCATTGAACTTGGTCCAGATGTTTGTATTAATGCGTTCGGCATAATGTAATTCTCTCCAAAGAAAAATGTAGAGGCAGCAAATTTTGAGGCGCCTAAACTCACAACAGAACTAAAACCCCCGTTGAAGTCAGGTTGTTGTCCATATACAAAACCATTTGGATCATCTGCGTTCAGATCGGTAAACACCAGTGAGAAGTTAAATTTAAAGAATCCGTTAAAGAAGTATAAGCCACCAACTTTTCCAACCTCGTATGGAAATTTTCTTTCAGCGTATAGGAAACTATTCTGAACCGCTTCGTCCACGTTATCAGCGGCTCCAACGCCTAGCGTAAAGGCTTTGCCTGCCGACACTGCACCTGTAGTTGGGTTAACAACAAGAAGAGCGGTTTGTCTATTTAAATGATCATAGCACTGTAAAAGAAAAGAATTATTATCAACAAGAGATGCTACTGACGGATAGGTTGGATTAATATCATCGGGGGTGCTTGATGAAACGGGGGTAAACGTTACATTCTCTATGTTTACATCAACAGAAGCGATGTTGGCTTTAAGTGAATCAGATGGGTATTGCATGCAAAAGAAATTATAGGTATCTCCGATTTGCGTGAAGTGGCCAACAGGGTTTACATAGTTCTCATCCACTTCCAATTCCTTTACAAAATTTCCATCCTTATCTGCTTTTAACAAATAGATACCGCTGTAGCTCGAGTTATTTAATTTTCTGCTTCCTAGAACAATATAACCACCATCCGAAGTCTGGAGTATGTCAATAGGTTTGTAAGCAATGCTGAATTTATAGTTATCAAATATTGTGGTGAAGTTCTCCGAATCAAATTTCGGATCTGATTCTTCTGAACATGAAAGAACAACAATGGCTAATATGAGGAGTGTATAGAATCTTTTCAACATGGTATAGGGATTAACGGTCTGATGATTTAAATCCATTGGCTAAGAAACGCATTGGGAAGAGGCAACCAATGGTCAAGGATATATTGTCCAATGTCATATCATCCATAATATCACCTATTCCTGAAAGACTATCGTTGCTGTTTCTATTTTCAGTGGAGGTGATGTTGCTCATGCCGTATTTGTATTGCGCGTCCAGGTTCAACCGAACATTGCCTAGTGTGTAATTTAAACCAGCACCTCCGATAAGACCCCATGAGCTTTTTGCAAACAAATCTTTTGCTCCCACAATAATCGTGGGATCAGTGAATTCATTTGCACCACCGGAAGCATTGTCGACACCGGAAATGGTGACAAACTTATTGGCATTGATAAGAATAGCGGAGAAAGCACCAATCTGAACATACGGACGGAATTTACTTCCCGTAAAATCATATTTGATGATAAATGGAATAATAAAATGATCTACCTTTTGTTCCTGCTCATAATTGAGTTGAAGTGAATTCGTTGGCACTTCATCATCTGTCCAGTTATAGGTATTCGTGTACGTAAAGCGCGAATGTTGGTAGCTAGGCTGAAGACTGAAATAAAATCCTTTAAAATAAAAGGAAACTTCTATCGTGGCTTGAGCCCCAAGTTGAGCGAAGTGCTCGTATTTTTTTCCAGACTCTTCAGGTGTATAGTTGGTAGGTGAAAATACGGAATAGGTTTTCAGTACATGAACATTTGAGAGATTTGTACCGGCTTTGAAGCCCAGCCACCACTGCTTCTCCAAAAACTTTTCGTTCTCGTTGCTTTGCTTGTTGTAAGCTTTTGAAGGTTTTCGTTTCTTATCCTGAGCCGAAGTCTGGGCCATGATCAGGAAACAAAAGAGAATGATGTAGAGTCTTTTCATATTCAGCTTATTGATTCGTAGAGAGAGGGTTGGATTCTTTTATTTTTTAACAATCAGCTTTTTCGATTCTTTGTAAAAGCCGGTCTTCATTTCATAAATATAAGTTCCGGCCGACAAATCACTCAACTCTACTTCTACTTTATGTTCGCCTGGAGCATAAACTCCATCCACCAGCGTTTTCGATTTCCTTCCCTGATTGTCAAACAAATTAATGTTTACCTGGTAGCTGCTGTTTACTTTAAAGAAGATCGTTGTTTTATCCTTGGCGGGATTTGGGTAGCAATCTTCTAATGAGAAGCGATCGTTGATAAAGCCTTCTGCTCCTGTAATAACTTGTTGCGCTAATGGAAGCGGTTGAAAAGTTACGCCATCGGATGTTCCACCAGTCATGATGCCTTTAGTGGGGTCAGTGGCGTTGGGGAAGATTATATTCATACGGTTATCATCTGTTATCCCCATCCAATCGCGCATGATGTTGGCATAGACAACTCGGTAATCGTATTGCTGAGTAATATTAGGTTCATTCCAATCTTGCTGTACAGTTCCAACAACTCCAGGCTGAACGCCTTTACCGAATATATAAAGAGGTCCGCCTGTGCCATGATCGGTTCCATAACTTCCATTCGAATAAATGCGTCTTCCGAATTCAGATGTCGTTACGGTTAATACATGATCTTCTAAACCACGCGCACGCAAATCTTCCTGGAAAGCTTTCATTGCAGACGACATATGATAGAGTAAAGCAGCGTGTCCACCCATGGTTGGGTCGTAGCTTTCAACTTGGTCTACGTGCGTATCGAAGCCCCCTATTTTTACCAAGAAGACTTTTGTTTTACAGCCCCCGTTTAATAACTGAGCAACGATTTGTAATTGGTTTGACAATGGATTTGTTTTGCTGCCTGAAGGGGCATTAAATGGGTAGGTCTCTGGGTAGCTTATTGAAGTCGAACCACCTTGAGCGTACACCTGAGCCAGACGATCAGCATAGTCATTGGTTTTGTCTTCTAAGTCGATGATCCATTTAAGCTCGTTATAATAAGCAGAGTTTTCTAAGTAGATAGGCGGAATACCAAAAGGATCAACACCTTCTATTTCCTCAAAGCCTTCTAAATCTTCCTTCAGTCTTTGAAAGTCTTCAGGGTTATTTATCGCAATTGAGGTAGGTATGTTTCCGTTTTGATGAAAGATGAGGGAGAGATCGCTTCCAAATTCTAAGGCCAATGGATCGATCATGGTATTTCCAGAGTCGGCAGGATCGGTGCTTAAAAAATCGCGAGGATATACATACGGAGCATACTCACCCTGTAAATACCTGCCTATCCATCCGGATTGTATATAGTCTTTAGAGGACCCTCCCATAAATGCAATGTCCCTTCCACGAAAGTGGGAGCCATCATTATTTTCGTATGACACACCTTGCACTACGGTCATCCTTCCAATATCATACAACGCTTTCATAGCTTGCATGTCGGGGTGAAGTCCAACTTGAGCATTTGTAGCGAGGGTACTATCTAATGGAATGTATCCGCGCGCTTTATTTTTTGTAGGTATCGCAATGTTTGGTCTTTTGCTATAATACAGGTCGTATGCATCTACTGGTATTAAATTATTGATTCCATCATTACCTCCTGCCATTTGTAAAATTACCAGTACGCGCGGGTTGTCGGCTCCACTGGCCTTGGCCATGCGGGTTAATGAATTCTCGCCCATTACCCGTAGGGGTACGCCTGCCAACGTAAATGGAATACTCATGGCTAACGGCAACTTCTTTAAAAAATCCCTTCTCGAATTATTCATATTCGTTTGTATTAAGCAAGTTGATATTCAGGTGATTGTAGCAAGTCGTTGAAAAGATTTTCCAATTGAATTCTAACATCTGTGATATTAGTAGGATTACCATTATTGTAATTGGTTGTCCAGTATAATTCAGGATTAGGGGAATCTATACCAACAAATCGGTCAAGGAAGTACTTCATTCGTAAATCCGTTAATCCACTATCTATTGCTGATGATTCATCTGGATACGTAAGACTATTTGTGATGGGAAGTAAATATTTCACAAGTTCTCGAATCAAATTGCGCGCATTTCCTGCCGTCGCGTTTGCAATATTGTTATTGACATAGTTGTAAACATCTACTTTAATCATGCCCGGTTCCATTGCCAAGATGATACTTCTAGCAAAAGTATATCGTGTAAGGAGTGAATTAGGTGTGATCCATGCGCGGTGATAAATTGGCCATTGATGGTAAGCTTCATAACCCGCCACATCTGAAGGCTCATAGAAGTTCATGCCTTGCGAACGGATGGCACTTAGAATCTCTCCCGTCATGGCATAGAATGTATCGGTTGATGTAGCAATGTCAGGTATTTGAAAATTAAAGAATCGCAAAGTACCAACGGTAAGATCAACGGGTGATTTTATCACACCACCAAAGTTATCATTTGCTACCGCTCCATCACCACTATCATAAAAGTGCTGGCTTCTTAATAAGTTCTCTATTACGGGTTGAAGTTTATATCCGTTATCGCGAAACGTATTGGCCATCTCATTAATGATTGGCCCTTCAATGGCCATGCTATCAGCAAGGGTGTGCATTGACGTAACATAGAAGCGATAGATTTTTCGGCAGATGCGTTTTCTGGTTTCTTCTTGCTCGAAAATAAGTTCCGTTAGTTTTTCAATTTCATCTAGCGCACTTTCTTCTGTAGGCTCGCCACCATTTAATAAAGAAGCCAGAGGGCGAATGGTGCGATCAGGAAATAAAGTGCTTGTGAAACGTGTGCTATAAACTTTTAAGCTTTCGTCACTCACGTGCGATCCTGCATTCAAAGGACTGCCCCTCACTATTCCGCGTGGTAATTCTGTATCTGGATCTTCATTCGAAAACGTGTCATCATCGGTCCAACCCGTTAGTACATTGGCTGCGGCTTTCACATCTTTCTCTGTATAATAACCATAGTCGCCTTGATCTGTAGGGGTAGGTGAAGGCAGCGGACTTTCTTCTAATCCTTTGCCAAGAGTATAGAGTTCTATTAACTCTCGACCGTAATTTTCGTTTACACTACCTTTTACGTTGAGGTTGCCATCGAGCAAACGCAGCATGGCATTGTCAACACTTATTTTTACAGTAAGCTTTTTGAAATTAGTTTTGGATGGATCTTGAGGGGCAGGTAATGGAAATGCGGCATCTAAAGCGAATTTTCTAAACAGTTCATTTTGAAAATAGAGTGCTCTACTGCTACTCACTTTTGAATTGATCGTTGTAAAATGCGTGTGTAAAAAATGAACAACCTTTTCTCGGGCTGAGTAGGCCAAGGAAAGATCAGCGTCTACACCAGAGCTCATCATTTGGCCAATAATCCATTGCAACACGAAGCTTTGGAGATCTCTTTCTTCACTATTGGCATCGGTTGATGGTGTATTAACCCATGTTATTCCTGTTTTAGGATCGATTGGTAAAACCGGAGGAGGAAGTGTTTGCCTAAAGAGTTGGGTGATAGCTTGAGCAAGAGTGTATCCAGCGAAAGTATCAATCTGTTGTTTGGTGGCACCAAAAGTTGCTCTTCGTAAAAGATGAGCGGCCTGCTTGATGGTCCAGGTACCAGTATATTCAGGTAATGGCATAATAAAGTGGTTTCAATAGGTTAATTAATAAAGTACTATGTGTAAAACTATTCAATTTAAAGACGAAGTGCATTAGCTTCCGATTATTGAGTTAATTTTCCTTTCATCCTGCGTTACCTGTTTTTGTTTTGGGCTAAAACACTGACCTTTAACATTAACTTAATGTAACATGAAGATCATCGAATGCCCGCGCGATGCCATGCAAGGCTTAACCGATTTTATACCCACTGCAGATAAAGTTAGGTACATCAATCAATTATTAAAAGTAGGTTTCGATACCATCGATTTCGGAAGCTTTGTATCGGCCAAGGCCATCCCTCAGTTACGCGATACGGTAGAGGTATTGAGTGCATTAAACATGGATGAAAGTAGAACCAAGCTATTAGCCATTGTTGCCAACGTTCGCGGAGCAGAAGATGCTTCACGCTTTGATGCAATTTCATTTTTGGGTTTTCCGCTTTCTATCTCTGAAACATTTCAACAACGCAACACCAACAAATCAATTTCAGAAGCACTGAATACGGTTGAAGAGATTCAAAACATTTGCATTAAATCAAATAAGAAATCAGTGGTCTACATTAGCATGGGTTTTGGTAATCCTTATGGTGATCCGTACGATGTAAATTTGGTAGCGCAGTTCGTAGATATATTGGTAACACTGGGGGTCGAGATTATTTCCATTGCTGACACCATCGGTGTTTCGAATCCTGAAAATATCCACTCTCTTTTTTCTTCGCTTTCAAAATCCAATCCTACAATTGAAATCGGTACACACCTTCACTCCAATCCTTCAACGGCAATTGAAAAAATAGAAGCAGCTTATAGTGCAGGTTGCAGACGTTTTGATGGTGCAATAAATGGATTTGGTGGTTGTCCCATGGCCGAAGATGAGCTGGTGGGTAATCTGGCAACGGAGACTATTCTTTCTTTTTTAGAAGGCAAAGGTGAGAAATTGAGCTTAAACAGAGAAGAGTTTGCTAAAGCTATGATTATAGCATCCGAAATATTTCCAAAGCATTGAAAATATTACGCCAGAAGCCTCGTAACTTTAATATACTGTAGCTTTGGCTAAATTAACTGGTATGAAACATCTTGGTACACTTTCTGGCCTGATCCTTATCTCTGCGTTTTCTTTTGGACAGGCACAGTCTGCAAAAGATCTTACACAAAAGGGTAGGGAGCTTTATGAGAAAAGTGAGTTCATGGAATCACTTCTCAACCTAAACAAAGCGCTTGAGACTGATCCAAATTATGCACCTGCCTATTATTTGCGTGGGAATATTAAGGATGCGTTTGAAGATCGTCATGGTGCGATGAAAGACTATAACACGGCCATTGAAAAGAATCCAAAATTTCCTGATGCTTTTTTTGCACGGGGTAATGTAAAGATGAAACTTCAGGATTATTATGGTGCTATTGCTGATTACACTTCCGCTATTACCATCAATGAAAATTATATTGAAGCCTACTTCAATCGCGGTAAGGCGAAGCAATATTTGCAAGCGTATGAAGATGCCATCAACGATTGTTCGAAGATCATTCAGATCAATCCAAAAAATAAAGACGCCTACTACATGCGAGGTGTTCTACGCATCACTTTCGGTGACATGAAGAATGGTTGTCTCGACTTAAGCAAAGCAGGTGAGCTTGGTGATATGCGTGCGTATGAAATGATCAAGGAAAAGTGTAACCAAAAATCACAAGAAGCTGACGGGAGTTACTAGTAGTAAGTTATGAGGTGAATGGTTAATCATTATTTCGTAGATGGATAAAGCTTCAGACAAACAAAAATCAAAGATTCAACATAAAAGAGAAGGCTGCCCATTTGGAGCAGCCTTCTTCTTTATAATAGAGTCTGTTAAGATTATTTCTTACCAGCGTCTTTCTTAGGAGCTTCAGCCTTCTTAGCACCGGCCGCAGCGGCAGGAGCAGCAGCGCCAGCGGCAGGAGCAGCAGCTGGAGTAGCAGCACCAGCAGCAGGAGCCGCGGCAGCAGTTTCTTCAGCTAACTTAGCAGAACGTGGTACTTCAACCACGGCAACAGATGCTTGTTTTGGATCTAATAATTCAAGATTTGCAATTTTAATATCACCAACCTTTACAGCATGGTGAAAATCAAGTGTCGATACGTCTACATCAATGTGGTCAGGCATGTCTTTTGGAAAACCATATACTTTTAATGCTGATCTTTTGCTTACTAAAGCACCGCCTTTTGTTACGCCAGGAGCTTGACCAACCAAACGAGCAGGAATGCTCATTTTAATTTTGCGATCATCGCTGATGCGAAGGAAATCGGCATGAAGAATCACTTCACTTACTGGGTGAAACTGAACTTCCTGAAGGATGGCTTGTCCTTCTTCGCCTTCAATGTTGAAGTGAACAAAGTGTGCTTCGTTGGTGTATACTAATTCACGGAACAATACCATAGGTGAATGAAAATGAATTTGTTCATTACCTCCGTATAGAACGCACGGTACGGATCCTTCGTCTCTTAATTTCTGAGACTCCACCTTACCGAGATTTGCTCGTCTATACCCTATAATCTCAATGGTTTTCATAATTGTTTTTGTTTATTTATTTAGTTTAAAAGTTTACAGTTTAATAAAGAGCGAGCTAATCGATTCATTATCATGAATCTTTCGGATCGCTTTTGCGAAGAGATTGGAAACAGAAAGAACTTTGATCTTGCTGCTTTGTTGTTTTAGTGGAATAGTATCGGACACCACCAACTCTTCTAATAGAGAAGCTTCAATGTTTTCGTAAGCTTTACCGGATAATACGCCATGCGTGCAGACCGCTCTAACTGATTTAGCTCCTTTCTCCTTAAGTAATGAAGCCGCTTTGCAAATCGTACCAGCTGTATCAACTAAGTCGTCTACTAATACTACATCTTTGCCTTCAACCTCCCCAATCAGACGCATTGAATCAACTTTGTTAGCTTCTTTTCTGTGCTTATCGCAAACGGCTAAATCAGCATTGAAAAATTTCGCAAAACTTCGTGCTCGTTTTATCCCACCAACGTCAGGAGAGGCAAACATAATATTGTTATCTAGGCCGAGCGATTTTAAGTATGGAACAAATATATAAGCACCGTCTAAGTGATCGACTGGTATATCAAAGAATCCTTGAATTTGATCGGCATGTAAGTCGCAGGCCATAATACGCGATGCGCCCGCTGCTGAGATAAGATTGGCAATCAACTTAGCTGCAATGGAAACCCGGGGCTTGTCTTTTCTATCCTGGCGGGCGTAACCGAAATACGGAATGACAACGTTCACACTGGATGCGCTTGCTCGTATTGCAGCGTCCACCATGAGCAGTAATTCCATCAAATTATCAGAAGGCGGGAAGGTGGATTGAATGATAAATACCTCATGACCTCGAACAGATTCAGTTAAGAATGGAGACATTTCTCCATCACTAAACTGCTGGTAGTCGACCTTTCCTAAAGTCTCACCATATTCATTGGCAATTTTCTCTGCCAGATAGGTGGTTGATCTTCCACTGAAAATTTTAACTGCCATGTCTTTTACGTTATCCGTTATCGGCTTAAAGTGTTAATCGCTACCTAAATAAGCACGATTAACGGTTAACAATTTAACAAAGAATCCCGCTAGCAGCGGGATTCCAAAGTCAGTTGTCCGACCAGGGCTCGAACCTGGACTTTCCTGAATCAAAATCAGGCGTGTTGCCAGTTACACCATCGGACAATACCAAGACCCTTATTTTGGGATTGCAAAGGTAAAATTTTTTTTCGGAAATGGTAAAATGAGGGAATACTTTTTAGAGGTCTTTTTCCTCAGCCGTGGCGGTAGAATTGTCCATAAAGCCCTCTGCCCAGAATCGATACTTATCCAGAATCGAAATCACGGCATTACGCAAGTGGCGACTATTGTTGAAATCGATTGTTCCATACATAGTGGTAGCATAACCTTGCCAAATGGACCGGTTTTGGCGCCTGTCGTAGAATTGAATTAATAGTGTTCCGGTACTGAGACTGAATTTTTTAGGATCGTAGTCAATGTTTTCGTTTTGATTTTTTACCCACTCTTCTATATCCGGTTGAGTATATCCGTTGAACTTCAAACTGTCATTAAACATTTTAAAGCCAATAATCAAATGAGGTTTATGTGTAGAATATTTATAGCCTAGAAATTTCATTCGGGCTATGATTGATTTTTCAATGACTTCATTCGTCATCGTTGAGTCTGCAGCTCCGGCTGATCTCATGATATCGAAGGTTCTGTATTTTTTGAAATTACCCTTGTAGCTGTAATCGTACTCAACGGGAAGTTCTTTGTAGCCAAGACAAGAAGCAAACAAAACAAGTGAGAGAAGGGCAATGTAAACTTTCTTCATAAACCGGGTCATTTGAGGAGATGAATATACGAGTAAAAGAATGACAGTACAACAACCCGGTTTATGGTTTTGTTAATTGGTTATATATGTTTCTTTATCCATTCCCGTGCATTTACAAACGGTTCGATCCATGGAGATATTTTGTCATCCTTTCTTTCAGATGGATAATACGCCCAATTCCATGGGAAAAGCGATCTTTCAATGTGTGGCATGATGGCCAAATGTCTTCCGTCTTTAGAATATAGAGCCGCTACTGAAAAATAAGAATCGTTCGGATTACCCGGATATTCCGCATAAGAATATTCTGCCGCTATGTTAAATAGAGATTTGTCTTGCGGCAGACTGAACATTCCTTCTCCGTGTGCGACCCACACACCCAGTCTGGTTCCTTCCATGGATTGAAGAAGCACTGAATTATTTTGAGGTACAGTTACATTGATAAAGGTAGATTCAAATTTACCTGATCCATTATGCTTCATCTTCGGATGATCTTTCCATTCCGGATATACCAATCCTAATTCCATCATCAACTGACATCCATTGCATACGCCAAGACTTAATGTATCACTGCGTTTGTAAAAATTATCCAATGCTTGTTTTGCTTTTGGATTGTAGAGGAATGCACCCGCCCAACCTTTTGCAGAGCCTAATACATCTGAGTTTGAAAATCCACCAACAAACACAATCATATTAACACCAGAAAGATCTTCACGACCCGAAACAAGATCAGTCATGTGTACATCTTTAACATCGAAGCCCGCAAGGTAAAGTGAGTATGCCATTTCGCGATCACCATTTACACCTTTCTCGCGAATGATAGCCGCTTTTATGCCGGATGGTTTTCTACGCGCTGGATCGATGCCATACGTTTCGAATTGACCAACGAATTTTTTCTGGAAGGAATATTTAAGAATCTGATTTTTATAATTGTTCAAGCGCTTTTCAGCATGTGCTGGCTTGCGTTGTTCGCGATCGAGGAGGTATGAAGTTTTAAACCATACATCACGAAGTTCATCGATGTTCAGTTTTATTAACTGGTTATTGTGATGAAGGGTAACACTTCTTTCGGAAGTAACATGACCAAGAACTGAATAGATTATTCCGTTTTTAGAAAGAACATCAGCAACTGCTTTTTCATTTTCGACTTGAATAAGGATGCCAGGGTTTTCGTTGAAACATACTTTGATCAAATCGCTGTTCAGCGAACTTACATTAAGGGTAAGTCCAATATTTGGAACTGCGAAACACATTTCGAGAAGTGCAGTAATCAATCCACCACCTGATATATCATGACCGGCAAGAATTGCATTTTGATTGATGAGTTCTTGAATTGCTGTAAATGCTTTTGCAAAGTAAGTTTCGTCTTTTATGGTTGGCGTTTCAGAGCCTAGTGCATTTAGTATTTGAGCGAAACTACTTCCTCCCAATGAAAACTCATCCTTCGATAAATTAAGATAGAGAAGTTTTGATCCTTCTATGGGTTGAAGAGCAGGCGAAATTGTTTTTCGGATATCACTTACTTCGCCAACAGCAGAAATAATAACTGTGCCCGGAGCATACACAACATCCCCCTGAGGATATTTTTGTGTCATCGAAAGCGAATCTTTTCCGGTAGGAATATTAATACCAAGCTTGATGGCAAAATCACTAACCGCCTCCACAGCTTCATAAAGACGTGCATCTTCGCCAACATTCTTGGCAGGCCACATCCAGTTTGCGCTGAGTGATACACCTTTTAGTCCATGTGTAAGTGGTGCCCAGATAAGATTCGTAAGTGCTTCTGCAATGGCTAATTTACTCCCGGCAACAGCATCAACTAATGCAGGGCCAGGAGCATGACCAATAGCTGTTGCAATACCTTTGTTGCTAAGAAAATCCATTGCCATTACGGCAACGTTGTTCAATGGAAGTTGAATAGGTCCACACGTTTGTTGAGTAGCTACTTTACCGGTTACAGAACGATCGACTTTATTGGTCAACCAATCTTTACACGCCACACCTTCAAGTTGAAGAACTTGATTTAAATATTCCTGAAGTTTAGTTTGATCGTATTGCAGACTTTCAAATGAAGAAGCTTTTTTCTTATCGTTAAGAATTGTGATTGGGGAAGATCCCAACAGGTCTTTTACTTTAAGATCAACAGGTTGTTGCTTTTGACCAGCTTTGCTGAATACAAATTTTTGATCGCCTGTAGCTTCACCGACAATATAGATGGGTGCACGTTCACGTTCAGCAACCTTTATTAATTTGTCAAGATGCTTTTCGTGCATGGCAATGCCAATGCGTTCTTGCGATTCGTTGCTGATGATTTCTTTATCCGATAGGGTAGGGTCACCAACAGGAAGCTTATCAATATGTATTTCGCCTCCTGTCTCTTCCAATAATTCAGAGAAGCAATTTAAATGTCCACCCGCTCCGTGATCGTGAATTAATGCAATTGGATTTTCATCTGCTTCTACCATAGCGCGAATGGCATTCATCACGCGCTTTTGCATTTCAGGATTGGAACGTTGGATAGCATTTAACTCAATGGCATTTCCATATTCTCCTGTAGCAACAGAAGATACAGCTCCACCACCCATACCGATGCGATAGTTGTCGCCACCCAGCAAAACTATTTTATCACCTTTCTGTAATGCATCTTTCTTGCTGTCTTTCTCTTTTCCGAAACCGATACCACCGGCTTGCATAATCACTTTATCGAAGCCGTATTTCTTCTCTCCAATGTATTCAAAGGTGAGTACACTTCCGCAGATGAGGGGTTGTCCGAATTTATTTCCGAAATCACTGGCTCCGTCTGATGCTTTGATGAGAATTTCTGCTGGTGTTTGGTAGAGCCACTTGCGCGCTTCAAATTTTTTCTCCCACGGTCTGCCATTTTCCAAGCGTGGATAGGAGGTCATGTAGACAGCAGTTCCGGCAAGAGGTAATGATCCTTTTCCGCCTGCTAATCGATCGCGTATCTCACCACCCGATCCTGTTGCAGCACCATTGAAGGGTTCAACAGTAGTTGGAAAATTATGGGTCTCTGCTTTCAATGAGATAACGGAATCGTAATCTGTTATTGCAAAATAATCAGGAACATCCTGACGCGTTGGAGCAAACTGCTCAACGCGTGGACCTTTTATAAACGCTACGTTGTCTTTGTATGCCGAAACGATATAATTCGGGTTGGCTTTCGATGTTTGTTTGATGAGTTGAAAAAGGGTGAATTCTTTTTGTTTATCATCAATGATAAATGTGCCGTTGAAAATTTTATGCCGGCAGTGCTCTGAGTTTACTTGCGAGAAGCCGAACACTTCGCTATCGGTAAGTTTACGACCGAGCTGTTTGCTAACATTCTCCAAATAATCAATTTCTTCCTTCGCTAAAGCCAATCCTTCTTTCTTACTATATCCTGCGATGTCATCAATTTCAATGATGGGCTCTGGTGTATGATGAATCGTGAAAAGATCCTGATCTAAAGTACGGTACAACAACTCTAGCATCCGGTCGTGCTTCACATCGGCATGGTCTACTTCTTTAAATTCTTCAATTCGATTGATGCCCTTTATACCCATGGTTTGGGTGATCTCCACAGCGTTGGTGCTCCAAGGTGTAATCATTTCTTTTCGAGGACCGATAAAGTACCCGGTTAACTGCTCTTCAGCTAAAGGTTCAGCATCACCAAGAAGCCACTTAAGTTGCTGAATTTCAGAATTTTGAAAAGGCTGTTCCATGCCAATTGCGTAGACAATATTGGCCTTTGAACGGAAGAATAAAATCATGGAGAGAATGACTAATTAAAGGATCCGCAAAAATAACAGGTATTGTTGATGTTCTATCATTTTTCCGGTGTATTTCAATTTGTACATCCATTAATTAAGGTCGCTCCTACGGAGCTAATCCTTTTTTTACGGGCATCGCTACCATATGGTCGTCCCTCCGTGACTTAAGCCCCAGTGGGGCGAATCTTATGGTAGAAAATATTTAAATGAATTGAAAAAATCCGGTAGGGATGTCCTCGTGTTGAGCCAGTTTGAGATGCATTCCATTTCTGTGGGGTTTAGTTTGATTATTGTGGCCACCAGGATATACTGACACCGAAGCTATCTCGAAGCTAACATGGAGCTAACCCGAAGGATTAGTATGACAAGGGAGAAGGGAGAATTTAGGCCAGAAGGTCAGCGGGCTAGGATGCTCGGCTTGCTTGCCTAATTATAATGTTCGCTAAAGCATCAGATACCACCAAACCATTGTGTCCAGATTCCAAAACTTCCACCTGAGGACTATTCAGTTTTTTAACAAGACCATTCATATTCCTTGTCAGAATAACTTTATCGTATTGGCCTGTCACCATCGTTACCCGAATGCGATGGTCATTCAGAAGTTTTGAGAGTTTATCTAAATCAAAAGTCAATCGCCTGAAAACAACCCAGGAATAATACACTTGATTTCGTTTTTCCTGCGTGTTCATCTGATGCTCTGCAAACCGGATGAGGCCTTTATCAACAAGCCCAATTGATTGTATTGCATTTGCTATTGCATTGAATCGCCCCGGTTTTGTAATCATGCTCTTAAATAGTTTCCGGAACAGATAAGGATAGGTAGCAATGCTGTACCAAAAACTGGTTTTGATTCCATCAGGTGCGATGAGAAAGAGGGCTTCTGTTTTTTCTGGAAATGCTTCTGCTGTTGCCATGGCAAATTTTCCACCGAGACTAAACCCACCAACGGAAAACTTTTCAAGTTTATTCTCAGAGAAAAAAGTGTTCATGATTTTTTTCCATTCTTCTTTCTCCAACGGACTTTCATCGTTTGCCCACTTGCTTTTGCCGTGGAAATAGAGATCGAAAATGTAGAGAGTATAAGTAGAAGAAAGTGCTTGGGCTAAAGGTTGAAACACTTCATTATCCTGACCGAATCCATGAAACAACAAAAGTGTTTTGTTGCCTGATCCTACCATCGTATAATGGAGTGCGGCATTTTCAGTTTGAACAAAACGATCATGCATATTTAAATAGTTGAGTCAGGCCACGAAGACTCTAAGGCACCAAGCTACACAAAGTAGATTTTATTCTTTTGCCACGAATGCATGAATGTGAATTTATTCGTGCATTCATGGCAATTTTGTTTTGGCGAATGAAAAGATTGTGCCCAATTCGAAATTGAATCTTGAAGACTTCCAGTATATTTATCGCCTTACATTAACCTTAATTCATATGAATTTCATTAGCCGAGCATCGCGATTGCTTTTTGTTCTGATTCTGTTTTCTGCTTCAAGTATTTGCGCACAACAAGGTGGAATACTCTGGGCAAAAGAAGGGAGTAACTATTTTAGAATTGAAGCCGATGAATTGGTTCAGTACACATTGCCGGTCAATTCCAAAGCTACAATGGTGACGAAAGCCATGCTTACCCCTGAAGGACAAACAAAGAGTTTAAAGTTAAGGAACTATGCTTTTTCGAATGATCAGAATTTAATGCTGGTCTATACAAATACTAAGAAAGTCTGGAGACTGGATACACGTGGTGATTATTGGGTATTGAATTTAAAAACAAAGGCACTGAAGAAATTAGGTAGCTCATTACCTGAATCATCGTTGATGTTTGCCAAGTTTTCTCCAGATAATAGTAAGGTTGCCTATGTAAGCAATTACAATGTTTATGTAGAAGATCTTGCTACAAATGAAATCAAAGCCTTAACAACCAATGGCAATCGTAAATTAATCAACGGTACGTTTGATTGGGTGTATGAAGAAGAGTTTGCCTGTCGCGATGGATTTCAATGGAGCCCGGATAGCAAGCTGATATCCTTCTGGAATTCGGATGCCAATCGCATTCGTGATTTCTATATGATTAATAACACCGATTCGATTTATTCTCAAATCATTCCAGTAGAATATCCTACTATTGGTCAGCCTCCCTCACCAGTTAAAATAGGAGTTATTGATATTGCCACGAAGAAAACAGTTTGGTTAAATATTCCCGGAGATCCGCGACAGAATTACTTACCTCGGATGGAGTGGTTAAATGACAACGAAGTTTTTGTTCAACAATTAAACCGTAAACAAAACGAGAGTAAAATCTTTACATGCAATCCTTACTCTGGTGATGCACTTTTAGTTTATACTGAGAAAGATGAAGCCTGGATTGATGTGTACACTCCCTGGGAAAATGTTTATGCCATAGATTTCAGACATAAGTTCACGTTTATTAATAGAGGCACTGAACTTTTATGGGTGAGTGAAAAGGACGGTTGGAGGCATATATACCGAATATCAAGAGATAAAGTTGGTTCAAAAGAAGTATGCATCACAAAAGGTAATTATGATGTAATGGATATTCGTTTGGTGGATGAAAAAAATAATTATGTTTATTTCTTAGCATCACCAACCAACGCAACGCAACAATACCTTTATAAAACCAAATTGGATGGTAAAGGTAAGTTGGAGTTGATTACACCAGCAGAACTTTCAGGTACGCATGATTATAGTATTTCAGCGGATGGAAAATATGCACAACATAGTTTCTCCAATAGTTACACCAAACCAGTGAACGAGTTAATCGAGCTTTCTTCTAACAAAGCGGCCATTGATAAGGAAAGTATAAAAACTAAACTTGCTGCGGCACAAGGAGAGAAGAATGTTGAATTCTTTAAAGTAAAAACCGAAGAAGGTGTTGAAATGGACGGATGGATGGTGAAGCCGAAGAACTTTGATCCTGCAAAAAAATACCCGGTCGTATTCTATGTATATACAGAACCTTGGGGTGCCAATGTTCATGATGAATTCGGGACAGCGGATAACTTTATGTACAATGGTGATATGCGTGAGGATGGTTATATCTATATATCTATTGATAACAGAGGAACACCTGCACCAAAAGGGAGTGCCTGGAGAAAATGTGTTTATCGCAAAATCGGAATCACCAACATTCGCGATCAGGCATTGGCTGCAAAAGAAATTTTAAAGTGGTCGTTTGTTGATGCTGAACGAATAGCAGTTTGGGGTTGGAGTGGCGGAGGTTCTGCTACATTGAATTTGATGTTTCAGTTTCCTGAAATTTATAAAACCGGTATTGCTGTTGCTGCAGTCGCTAATCAACTTACCTATGATAATATTTACCAGGAGCGTTACATGGGTTTGCCAGAAGAAAGTCTTCAGGATATTAAGGCAGGTTCTCCCATTACCTATGCAAAAAATTTGAAAGGGAATTTACTTTACATTCATGGAACGGGCGATGACAATGTTCATTATGCTAATGCCGAAATGCTGTTGAATGAGTTGATTAAACATAACAAACAATTTCAATTCATGGCCTATCCGAATCGTACCCACAGTATTTCAGAAGGGGAAGGTACCTTTGAACATCTCTCTACATTATATACAGAGTATTTAAAAAGGAATTGCCCTCCCGGAGGCAGGTAGGGTTGTAGTGTTCAAGAATCTTCATTGACTATCCTAAATTTTACACTGCCACACTAAATCCACTCATAATCCGATTGCCATCAACTTTACAACTTGATGGCAATTTTTATAACACACAAGGTTTAAAAACTTAACTTTATCACTTTATAGATTAAAGTGAAAGAAGAATGAGTTTAATTGATACCGGTATTGAAAAAGGACTAATAAGGTTTGATGAAGATAAAAACTTCATCACCTATATTCACCAAAACAAAAAACGTAGTTATAACAACCCTGAGGAGAAAGTTCAGGCTGAAACCTTTTTGACTCTTATCTTAAATTATGGTTATCCTGTAAATAGAATACAACAATTTGTTTCGGTGCAAATGGGTTCTGAAAGTAAAGAAGCCGATATCATTGTGTACTCTGACGATGAATGTGAAGAAACCTATATCTTAGTTGAGTGCAAAAAAGAAGAAATTACCGATCAACAATTTAAAATTGCGGTTGATCAGGCATATAGCTATTGTATTGCAGAAGGCGGTAAATATGTGTGGACAACCTCAAAAATAATTAACGAGTATTACGAAGTTCCGAAAGAGAAACCGAAAAGCAGAATTGCAATTCCTGACATTCCTCAATTTGGTGTCAGCAAGTTAGCGCCTTATAAATATGTGAAAGGTGGTTTTTTACAATCGGAAGGAGAAACCAAAATAAGGGGAGTTAAAGAACCAAACCTTAACCCAGAACAAAAATTCTTTGAACTTGAAATAGTAAGCGAAAGCGAGTTAACAAAAATTTTCATTCAGGCACATCAAGCCCTTTGGGGGGGTGGACAGCGTAATCCAAGCGTAGCATTTGACGAACTAGATAAATTAATCTTTTGTAAAATTTGGGATGAGAAACACCCAAGAAAAAATGGACAACCTTACGAATTTCAATTGTTTCGTGATGAAACCCCAGAAGATTTATTAGAGCGTATCAAAGGACTTTACGAACAAGGCCGGAAAAAAGACCCCGAAGTTTTTAAAGACGACATTACGTTAACAGCAACCGAAACACTGACCATTGTAAAATACTTTCAGCGTATAAACCTTAACAAAACTGACCTTGACAGCAAAGGCAAAGCTTTTGAAACATTTATGGGCAGTTTCTTTCGTGGAGACTTTGGACAATACTTCACACCAAGGCCAATTGTAAAATTCATTGTTGACAGTTTACCAATTGACAATCACAGTCGGGTATTAGATACAAGTTGTGGTAGCGGTGGTTTTCTTTTACATGCCTTAGATAAAGTGAGAGAACAAGCCAACGATTTTTATGATAAAGTAAAAGAAGAAAAAGACCACTTTCGCCACTGGCACGACTTTGCCGAAAAGAATTTATTTGGCATTGAAATAAACGACCAAATTGCACGCACTGCCAAAATGAATATGATTATTCATGATGACGGCCATACCAATGTAATTGCATCGGACGGGCTTTTGAGTGATAAAGAAATGCAAGCCAAATCCAGGAACAAAGAATTTGTGTATGGCACTTTTGATTTTATCATAACCAATCCGCCTTTTGGAAGCAGCATTAAGCAAACCGAAAAGGCGTATATGCACCAATACAATTTGGCAATAAAAGAAGTAGATTGGCTAAACGTAGCCGCAAGTGGCAAAGCCGCTTTGCGTGATAGCCAAAGCACAGAAGTTTTGTTTTTGGAGCAGTGCCACAAGTTTTTAACTGAAAATGGGTATTTAGCAATTGTAATTCCTGACGGTATTCTCACAAACAGCAGCCTACAATACGTGAGAGATAACATTGAAGAAATGTATCGCATTGTTGCCGTTGTTTCAATGCCTCAAACGGCTTTTAGTGCAACAGGTGCTGGTGTTAAAAGCTCCGTTTTGTTTTTGAGAAAACACAAGTCGAAGCAGACTGAAAAAATTAGCAATCAAAAAGAAAAACTAAAAGAGAAAATAAAATCAGACACAAAATATATTGCTACCATTGAAAAGTGGGAGAAAGAAAAACTTGCTGCAATAAAGGCTTTAGAAGACGAAGCCAAAAAGAAAAGCCCAGCTGCAAGCAAAAAGGAAATTGCAGAAATAATACAAGCTGATAAATCCGCAGTTCAAACTTCCTTCACTGATAAGGTAAATCTGTTTAAGGAAGAACTGACAGAGAAATACTTTTTATCGAAACAAAACACGTTAGACGACTACTCCATTTTTATGGCAATAGCGGAAGACATTGGCTATGATGCCACAGGAAGGAGTACAAACAACAATGAATTGATAGAAATAGGAAAAGAGCTCGCCCGGTTTATTACTCATATTAATAAGACAGAAAAGTAATAATGGAAGAGAAAGGCATAATAATTTACAATACCCAAGATGGCAAAACCTCGGTTTCGCTACTAACCAAAGATGGAACGGTATGGATGAATCAAAACCAATTGGCTGAACTTTTCGATACCTCTAAGCAAAATATTGGTCAACATATTTCAAGTATACTGGACGACAATGAGTTAGGCGTAAATTCAGTTGTAAAGAATTTCTTTACAACTGCCACAGATGGAAAAGATTACAATGTTACCTTCTACTCATTAGAAATGATTCTGGCTATTGGTTTTAGGGTGCGCAGCAAGCGAGGCACACAATTTAGGCAATGGGCAAACCAGAACCTCGCAAGCTACATGGTGAAAGGTTTTGTAATGGATGATGAACGCCTCAAAAATCCTGATGGCAGACCCGATTATTTTGATGAACTCCTTGCCCGCATTAGAGATGTAAGGGCATCTGAAAAAAGGTTCTATCAAAAGGTGAGAGACCTATTTGCACTGAGTAGTGATTATGATGGCAGCGATAAATCCACACAACTGTTTTATGCTGAAACCCAAAACAAAATACTATTTGCCATTACCGGTAAAACGGCTGCCGAGCTAATTGTAAGCCGTGCCAATGCAAATGAGCCCAACATGGCGCTTACCAGTTGGAAAGGTAAAGTAGTACGGAAACAGGATATCTATATTGCCAAAAACTATTTAACTGAAGATGAAATAGACAACCTGAACCGATTTGTAACCGTGTTTTTAGAAACGGCAGAATTAAGAGCCAAAAACAGACAAGACATTACGATGGCATTTTGGAAAGAAAATATAGACAAGATTATTACGCTAAATGATAAGGAGATACTAAACACCAAAGGAAAAATAAGCCACCCGCAAATGGAGAAAAAAGTAGATGCCATCTTTGATTCGTTTGAAGCAAAAAGAAAAATAGCAGATGCACAACAAGCCGATGCCCAGGATTTGGAAGAGTTAAAAGCGTTGGAAAACAAAGTAAAGAAAGCCAGGAAATAATGAACGGTTATTCTATTTCAAAAACACTTAATCCAGAGAGAGTTTTTATTCTGCAAAAAAGCGAATTGGAAAAACGCTTTGATCCTTTTTTTTATGTTCCTGAATTGTTAGGGCTTGAAAAGAAAGTATTAGCAAAGAAACCAAAGAAACTGAGGGATTATGTATTAAGTATTTCAAGCGGAGCAACACCAAAGACAACTGAAACCGAATTGTATTACGCAGAAAAAGAAAACGGTGTGCCGTTTTTAAGAGTACAAAACCTTTCGCCAACAGGCGTTTTAGAATTTGACGACTGCAAATACATAAATCAAGAAACACACAGCGGAATGTTGAAACGTAGCCAAGTTTCGGCAGGAGATTTATTGGTAAAAATTACAGGCGTTGGGCGTATGGCAATTGCATCCGTTGCACCCAAAGGATTTAATGGCAATATCAATCAGCATGTTTGTGTAATAAAAACTGGAAGCAAAGAAATTAGTGAAACACTTGCCGCATTTCTTAACTCTGACATTGGAGAAAAATTAGCAAGTCGCAGAAGTACAGGCGGAACAAGGCCAGCATTAGATTATCCTGCGTTGCTTTCAATTCCAATTATTGAGGATAAACGTATTTTACAAATCACCAATAAAGTAATTGATCAAAAGCAAAAGAACGAAGCAGAAGCAGAAAAACTACTTTCAGGTATTGATGATTATTTGTTGAAAGAGTTGGGAATTTCATTACCGAAACCACCTGAAAACACTTTGAAGAATAGAATGTTTACTACATCAATTAGTGAACTTTCAGGGGATAGGTGTGATCCAAATTATCATCAAAAGTATTTTCACGAAGTATTCACTGCATTTGAAAACGGAAAGTTTGAGTATTCACAAATTAGAAAGCATGCCTCATTCCAAGCAGGTTATGCTTTTAAATCTTCAGACTATTTAGAACATTCTAATTGTTTGCTTATCACGATTAAAAATATACGCCAAAATCGAATAGATATTGAAGACGCTACTTTTTTACCTGATGTCTTTTACAAGGACTATAAGGAGTTTCAGATAAAAAGCAATGACCTTTTGATTGCCATGACAGGAGCAACGATTGGAAAAGTTGGAATTTATAATCACCCAAATAATTCTTTATTAAACCAGCGTAATGGAATAATCAAGCCAGACAACATAAACTCATTATACTTAATGAGTTTATTGAACTTATCCATTTTTCAAAAACTAATTTTGAGAAACTCGAATGGTGGGGCTCAACCAAATATTAGCGAAACAGACATTATGAGAATATCTATCCCTGTTCCACCACTTCACAAACAAAAAGAAATAGCTGACCATATTACTGGAATAAGACAACAAGCACAACAGCTAAAACACAAGACAATGGAACTCTTGAAAAAGGCAAGTGAAGAAATAGAAGAAATACTATTAAAGTAGTCACCACACCATTTCGCCTCAAATATGTGGCCTAATGCCTGAAGCTTGTAGCGTGAAGCCGGTCTCATCAAAGCCTGAACAATGCTATCTTCGCAATAAATTTTAAAAACCCTACAATATTCTTTGCGCCTGCACCGACTATCCCATAGTTAAGCGCAAGGAAATGGAACTGGCAATGCAAATAAAGGAGCAAACATTCCTACGAGAGAAGGGCAGGTTACTGAGTTTTATCCGTAACCGCGTTTCCTCCGTAGAGGAGGCCGAAGACATACTGCAGGATGTCTTCTATCAGTTTGTTGCTGGTTACGAGTCGATTGAGTCACTTGACCGTGTTACATCTTGGTTATTTCAAGTGGCTCGAAACAAAATCATTGACCGATATAGGCGAGATGCAGCTCGCCCTCAACGCACTGATTTTGGAACCAACTCAGGCAATGATGATGATGCACCGTTAACTCTTCAGGAAATTCTTCCCGACTTAGGGAACACACCGGAAGATGCACTCTTCAGAGAAGTATTGTGGGATGCCATCATGGAAGCGCTTGATGAACTTCCGGCTGATCAACGTCAGATCTTCATTCAAAATGAAATGGAAGAACGCGGCTTTCGCGAAATATCAGAAGAGACAGGTGTATCCATCAATACATTGCTTTCCCGGAAACGGTATGCCATTCTAGCGCTTCGAAAAAAATTACAACGATTATACAATGAAATTTAAAATAGTAGAGATATGAGAAAAGCAGGGATGATTATAAAAGTAGTGGGATTCGTGCTGCTGGCGATTGTGGTTTTTGGATTCGTCACCATGTCGCTTTGGAATTGGCTTGTGCCCGAATTGTTCAATGGCCCAGTAATTACATTTTGGCAATCGTTAGGATTGTTTTTGCTCAGTAAGATTTTGTTCTCTGGCTTTGGTGGAAAATCACATGGCCACAACCAAAATAGTTACGGAGCGCAATGGAAGAAACGATTTGTTGACAAGCTATCGTCATTAAGTCCGGAGGAGCGTGAGGCCTTCAAGCAAAAAATGAAAGATAAATGGTGCCGCTGGGACGAAAGCACTCCAACCAAAGATTCTGCGACTTCAAACGATTGAGGGGATACTTTAAGAATATTTATTAAACTTTTTTCTGAAAAAGCCGAACAATTAGCTGGAATTGGCGTTCGAGGAAACTGTGGAAACTTTTGAAATGTTAATAGTTTCCATAGTTTTGCAGCCAATATGGAAGAAACAGGAACCAAAGAGAAGATTTTAAACGGGGCGGTAGGGCTCTTCATGAAGTACGGATTGAGGAGCATTTCGATGGATGATATAGCGCGTCACCTCTCCGTTTCAAAGAAAACCCTTTACCAGCACTTTGCCGATAAGGAGGATTTAATCACGATTGTATTGGCGGCTCACATTGAATCCAACCGGAAACAGTATGAAGCCATAACAGACAATTCAGTCAATGCCATTGATGAGCTCGCTCAAATATCGCAATGCTTACGAAAGGACATGTCTGAAACGAACCCTTCTGTTTTGTTCGATCTACAAAAATTTCATCCGAAGGCATGGGAGGTTTGGTTGGATCACAAGAACAAATACATACGCGAATCAGTAGTTCGAAATATTAAACAAGGTATTGAGGAAGGATATTATCGGCCCGAGGTGAATGCAGAAATTATTGCGGCCATTCGAATTGAATTGATATCGATGGGTTTCGATCAGAATGTTTTTCCGCAAAACATATTCAATCTCACAGAAGTGCAATCCCAAATATTCGATCACTTTGTTTACGGACTCTGTACCGATAAGGGAAAAAAATTATATCAGAAACACAAGGAACAATATCAACATGCGTAATTACCAAATCCCAAATATGAAACGATTATATCAAACCCTCTTCGTATCACTGCTCGTACCCCTGTGGGTAAATGCACAAACGGTTGACACCACAAGTTCATTTACCTTAGAGAAATCCATTAGCTACGCTTTGGAGAATGCAATCAATATTCAGAATTCTTTGATTGACGAACAAATCTCTAATGCTAAAGTAAAAGAAACACGCGGCATTGGTTTACCTCAGATTGATGGAAGTGTATCGTTGCAGCATAATCCTAAACTGGGCCGCTTTTATGCAACAAAACGGGGTGCATTTAATTTCTCTGGACAGGAAGAATCAGAGTATCCAAACTTCTTACCCACACTTTCTGATAATGATGTGGTGGCTTCTCAAAACTTTTTTCAATTGCCAAGTAATGGAAGTGCAACACTTGCAATTAATCAAATACTTTTCAACAATTCTTATTTGCTTGGTTTAAAGGCAGCGAATGCATATCGCAGCCTTGCAAGCAAAACTACTCAG
>JANODK010000043.1:0-6159 GCA_031412655.1 Chryseolinea sp. | reverse complement strand
ACAAGCATATCAGGCACTCAACTCTGCAGTGCCAAATGCATCCAGTGGATTGGTGCGAAACCTTAATGCCCCAAAGGCCTATTTATTTTACATATGGTTTAATAGCAACTACTCAAGCAACCAATTTGGTTATGTAGCGGTTGATCAAACAGCACTCCTTGCACACCAGCAGCTTGTCCTGGATATACCATCACCCGGTGATGGGTTTATATATATCTATGTCGCAAACGAAAGTAACATCAGTGCTGCCACGGCTGTATTCTTTGACGATTTCAAAATCATCCACGAGAAAACTACCACTTCTCTTCGCGTAACTGAATCTACCGATTATGATCCATTCGGAATGATCATAGAAGGAACACGCTATGTTGATGAAAGTAGAGTCGCTAATAATTATAAGTACCAGGGAGACTTTGCTGAGTTTGATGAGTTGGTGGGCTGGAACCGATTTTCCGGACGTGGAAATTATGATGCACGGTTAGGAAGGTGGATGTCAACCGATCCTCAAAATCAATTTATGAGTCCGTATTTGGCCATGGGCAATAATCCAATTAGTAACATTGATCCGGATGGAGAGTTTATTCCTCTAGTAGTTGCCGGTGCAGCGATCATTGGTGGGGCTGTTAACCTCTATAGTAATTGGGACAAAATTGATGGGGGTAGCTTTGGTGATAAACTTCTTCAAGGATCGGAATATTTTTTGGTGGGTGCCACCTCGGGTGCTGTAGCTACAGTTAACCCACTTGCCTCAGCTGCAATACTCGCGGGAGGCAATGCTGCAGTCGATATAACACATGGCCATATGCCAGATCCTGAACAGGTAGCATTAGATTTTATGTTTTCTTATGCGGGTGGCAAAATGACTCAGAAGGCATATCAAGCATCTGGTGTACTTGCTCAAGAGGCAGCTCTACTGGAGGAGCAAATGAGAACAAACTGGAAGCTGAGCGGTAAACTTATTCCAACAGGAGAAACGGAAAATGCTTTGTTGAAAGAAGCTAAGTTCGCAGCAAAAGAGGTTTTACCAACTTTTGAACTAACCTCCACAAAGGAGACCGTTAAGCAAGTGGCATATGCAGGGTACGTTTACACTAAAACAGCTGCAAAGCACTTAACAGACCTTGTTAAAAGAGGTCCTAATAAAGGACAATTATCGAGACCATATATGGAATCTCCTTTAACAATTGAAGAAATCATATCGACTGGCAAAGGTGTACCTGATGCGACTTTCCCGGGTGGATTAAATTGGAAAGTACCGGGCAATTTTAGAGGTTCTGAAGGAATTTGGGAATTGGGAATTAATCTTGAAACAAAAGTTATTTATCACTTTAACTTTGTTAATTGATAGTCATGAAATTCTCATTAGAATATACTGATATATTAGAGCAACGAGAGCTGTTATACAATGCTGAAGAATATTCATTTGACACAGAACCATCAGTTCAAGAAGTCAACTTTGACATTCTTTTAAACAATCTAAATCTAACAGTAGTAGATGAAAATAATAAGATTGTTCAAATTTGGGGTTTTTGTAGTTACCTTGGATGGATTAGATCAAATTACAATGTTCCTTGGTTCAGAAAAGGAGTATTAAAAGTTATAGATAATCTAGAAGCGGGTGTTGGGTCTTACAGAGTAAATAGTAAGGAATTCCCAATTTATGTAAATCTTCAAACAGGTTGGTTATGTATTGGTAATCCAGACGAAAAAGGTTATGCAGTGGAATTCATAAACAACTGTGTTGCAGTTGTTGATAGCAAGAAGGACCTCGTTTCACTTTGGCTAAAGCCGAAATCTCTACCACAGTTATAGTTTAATGAAGTTATTCGAATGTAATGACAGATAAAGTAACTGGTGAATTGCATTTAAGATTCGAAAATGCACAATTTAAAAATTCGAAACTTGGCTGTTAAGTAGATTTGTAAAAACGAACTTAAAATTTTGGGTTTTTATAATAGCTGAATTAGGGAAATCACAAGTCTTAAGGTTAATTTTTATGAAAGCTTTGTTCCTTATGTTAAGCCTTTCTTTTTCAATTTGCGGATTTGCGCAAATTGAATCGTTTCGATTATCAGAAAAGCATATCAATAAAGTAAATCTAAAGAGTGATCCTCAAAAAAAATTAAAGCTTTACCGAAAGTATTTTCATAGAGATAGCATAAAGCACGAGCGCAAATTGGTAAGGTATTGGAAGCACCAATCAGATAGTATTTCGAAAGCGTTTTATGCTCAGTTTAAAAAACTAGATCAACTTCAGCACACACCATCACAATTTACAGATTCTGTACAATCAAATGCAGATTCAATTTTTAGTGCATTTAAACAAAAATCCAAGCTCGATTCGTTGGGCTTTGATGTTAGTAAACTAACAGAAGGATTCCCCCAAAGTATGCAAGATAAACCTGGCTTGCCAAAAGATAAGTTGCCTGGTTCATTGGGTGATATCACAAACAAGCCATTGGAGAATATTAGTTTGGATAGGCTCAAGGAAAATGATTTGTTAAAAAAAATAAATAGCGAGGTAGCGCAATCAAATTCTTCTATTGGTGAGTATCAAAGCCAGGCTCAGGATTATTTAAGTAAAGCAACAGATATAAAAAATAGTATTGGTAGCGAAGAGAAAATGGAAGGCTACGTAACATCAAGACTTTCAAATGTAAAGGAAGTAAAAGCACTTCAGCAAGGTACGCAACAGGTGGAACAATTAAAGGCAATGCCTGAGCAGTACAAAGCGCAAATGGAGAATCTTCAGGATAGCGCATATCTTAAAGCGCAAGCTAAAAAGAAAGCAGAAGAGCTGGCGATGAACTATTTGTCGGAGCATCCTGAAATTATGAATGGCATTCAAACTAAAATGAGCGGCTTAATGAAGCGATATTCAGTTGTACCAAATTCAAATGATCTGAGTTCAGCTGTAAAGCGAACATCATTAAAGGGAAAAAGTTTACGGGAGCATCTTGTCGTTGCTACTAACTTTCAACTTCTCAGCATCTCCCCGGTTTCAATTGACTTCTCTCCACAAGTTGGCTACAAGTTTAATCGGAGGTTTGCACTAGGAGCAGGCTTTACATATCGTCAAACATTTGGCGATAGCATACCTACGCTTTCACCTCAGGTTTTTGGCTATAAATGTTTTGTGAGTTACGATGTTCTAAGTAACTTTTTTGCTTACTCAGAATTTGATCGAAATTCTCCAGGTTTTAAACAAGATGCAGATAAGAAGACTCGATTGTGGAAAAGTGCTTTCTTTTTAGGAGTAGGCAGACGCTTTATGATTCATCCTAAAGTTGAAATGACTTTGGTATTTATGTATAATTTTCTTCATGAACCACATGATCCAATCTATCCTCGGCCATGGTCTATTCGTGTTGGGTTTCAAACAAGCGAGCTAGCTTTTTTTAAAGGAGGTAAGTAGTCTTTTATCAAATAGATACCTCAGATTATTTATCACTTAGAATATTTGACCCGTAAACCGAATGGGATTTAGCATCCAAGCTTTCCCATTGAACAACCATCTTATTTTACTTTTGTAATTTTCTAAATAGAAAGTAGATCTTAAATCAAGAACTAAACTGTAGCCCCAAGAATCTCCGGAGCGTATTTAGAAATAACCCCGTACCACTTTATCAATTTCTTGATGTCGGATACATAAACGCGATTTTCATCGAAGTCAGTAACAACGGCTTTCATAAAGGCTTTCAGTTCAACACCGTCAGAATCTCCATCAACACTTAGGTCGTTTCCAAATTCGCTGTGGATTTTTTTCAATACTTCTTCTAAAGCAACTGTCCCTTCTTTGCTGGTTGTGTATATGGAGATCTCATGCAACAGCGATAATTTATTGCTGGCTGTAGCAACAATCTTTGTTTTGGTTTCATCCAACGATTCTAAAATCACGCCCGATTTTGTTGGGGCTACTACTTTATAAAGTCCGCCCTTGCCTGAAAGTGTTGCTATATCTGCTAAAGTCATGTTTAATTTTTTTGAGGAGGCAAATCTAAAGAAAGGATTGAATAGTCCATAGTCAGTGGCCAATAGTCCACACACGATTGTTTACAAGCTTAAATTTTCAACAAAACAGACCGCATATAGTTGCGACATAGTGCTCCGGAGGAGCAACCTGTTTGTAGAATTTAAATAGAGATGTGAATCTGACTCCGGAGGAGTCACCTGTTGGACATTCATTAAAAACACCGTCTTGATTTTCTCCAAAACAAATAGGTGGCTCCGCTGGAGCCAATCCTTTTAATTTCATTAATCTATAGACACGTTGCTCCTCTGGAGCAAAATCCATTTAACATTATTTTTTCGATCGGTTATTCAGCTACGTTCATAGCATCTTCAATACATAGGAGTATCTCTTCCTTACCCGTTTTAACTTTGGAAGAAGAAACAATCATCGGAGGGAGTTCATCCCAATCCTCTTGAAGTCTTTTTTTGAAGAGATTAATGTTTTTTTGCAGATCCCCTTTTGAAAGTTTATCAGCCTTTGTGAAAATAATGACCATGGGTACACCCTTATCTCCAACCCAACCAATAAAGCTCAGATCAATTTTTTGAGGTTCTAAGCGTGAGTCGATCAAAATAAAAAGACACGACAGATTTTCGCGCTTTAATACATAGTCTTCTATCATTTTGCCAAAACCCTGGCGTGTACTTCTGCTTACGCTGGCATAACCATAGCCCGGTAGATCGACCAAATACCAGTTCTGATTAATCAGGAAGTGATTGATAGTTTGAGTTTTACCGGGGGTAACAGAAGTCTTGGCCAGCTTCTTAGAACTCGTTAGCATGTTAATGAGTGATGATTTCCCCACATTGGATCGGCCGATAAAAGCGAACTCAGGCTTCTCAGGTGGAGGGCATTTTTTGACATCTGCAAAGCTGGATATGAACTCGGCCTGTTTAATCTTCATGGTTAAAGTAATGATTGAGGCGTAAAATACTAAGTTTGTACTGGCCGTGGGTTTTATGGGTGCAATATTATGTTCCGAAATTCATAGTTTTTACTAACTTGTGCTATCTTGACATACTTTTTTATTCATATATTAGTTACAAAACTTTTTTAGCAATGCGCAGTATCCAAAGAGTACTGATTTTTTTAACTCTCTCATTGGCGCTTTTCACCCCTGCTTTCAGCCAGCAAGATCCCAAAGAACTTGCCCAACAATTGATGGAGCAAGCTGATCTGATTATGGAGGCAACAAAGGCGATTGATGATGCCCGAGATCTCGTAACCACTGCGGCAGATCTTGATTCTACATTCTTAAAAGCCAATTACGAGGCAGGCCGTTATCACTTAATGACCATCGGGAAAGAACTGGCTACCAAATACTTCTTACGCGTTTACAGACAGGATCCTGACTATCGTTTCGATCTTTTATATTCCATTGGCAGGAGCTATCAATACGGTTTGAACTTCACAAAAGCCATCGAATACTATAACCTGTATAAAGCTAAGCTGGCCAGCAAACCGAATTATCAGGGTAAGGACAGGGAGAGCTTGGCAAGTGTTGATCGAGGAATTTTTGAATGCGAGAACGGAAAAGACTTTGTGGCCAATCCTGGAGATTTTTCCATTGTCAATATTGGAAGAGAGATCAATTCAGAATTTGAAGATTACGGGCCTGTATTAAATGAGGCAGAAAATGAAATTGTATTTACAACCCGTAGAAGGGAAGATAACTTAAACCAAAACGTGGCCGATGATAACAAACCATGGGAAGATATCTTTTACTCTACAAAAGTCGGTGACAAATGGGCTTTTGCAAAGAACATCGGGCTTCCTGTAAGCACACCCTACCACGATTCTAACTTAGCCTTGTCTGCTGATGGTAGCACATTGTTCAAGTTCAAAGATGATGGTGGTGGTGATATTTATTTCAGTGAACGTGATGCTACTGGTGTTTGGGGTGAACCCGCTCCGCTGCCGGGCATCATCAACTCCAGCTTTGCAGAAAAATCAGTTACGATTTCACAAGATGAAAAAACACTTTACTTCTCCAGTAACAGACCGGGTGGTTTTGGTGGGTTGGATATTTATCGCGCAACCAAAGACAGTAAAGGTGAATGGACAAACGTAAAGAACGTTGGTCCGAAGATTAATACCGATCTGGACGAAGATGGTTTATTTATCGACTACGATAATGTAACACTTTA
>JANODK010000042.1:0-4500 GCA_031412655.1 Chryseolinea sp. | reverse complement strand
ATCCTTGCTTTTATTGAACCTATGCCTAGGTCAACAGTTAGCGGAATACCTGGGTCAAGCAATTAGCGGAATCCCTAGGTCAGTTAATTAGCGGTAGACTGGGTCAGACCTTTCCGGAATATTCACTCTAGTTTTTGATTCAATAAGCTGGTAAAAGTTGCACTGTTCTAATAAGAAAGTATAAACCGCTTAGCCAATATTTTTAACTCATACTATATGATTTAGCGTTGGCCATTAGCTTAGGGCGCAAATAGTCTGATAACTTTTATAATAAAGATGAAAGAGAAGTTCAAGTAAACCCCACTCCTTATGAAAAATCTATTTATTTCCATTGCCTTGGTAATTATTAGTTCCGTGTTCGCCTATTGTCAAAAGCCTATTCCCACAAGTATTCCAACTGATATTCCTAGAACACCTCCCGACAATACTCAAAAAACCCCCACAGAATTATCTGAAGGACAACGGAAAGTTTTAGAGAGTCCATCAGACAGCTCAATCACGTTAAAAAACTACTCGAAAATTCTTAATAACACTGCGAAAAGAATTTCTGACTTTCAGGAAACGGCAAAAAGCGAACATCAGGAATCGCCTGATGGAGAAAGAAATGAAACTATTAGTGACATATTAAAGGATGAAAGAAAAAGCTATAGAAGCTCCAAGATGTCTCTTAATGTAAATTATAGTAAAGCGCTAATATTAATACGTACTAACAGGCCCAGTCAGACATCTGATTTAAAAGATAAATTGAGCGAAGAGCGGAAAAAGTATCTTGATGAACTTGACAAACTTTTGATAGCGCGAAACAACGGGTACGAGATTATTTACACAAGTTTTGAATTTAAGCCGATAAGATTTTTCCCTTCTCGAAATTCAAAATTTTCTAGTCTTTATTTTAACGAACTAAAAGAGAAATCCTCAATAAACTTTTTAAGAAACCAATTTTTAAGTTTTGGAGATGACTTCGGAGCGATTTCCAGTGAAATAGTTTCAGCCCATGCAATTGGGGTTCGATTTAGCTTAAGTACGGCGGTGGCAAAAGTTAAAATTGAAGATTTAGATCCTGACAGCCTAAAGTCTCTAACAAATGAACAATTACAGGATATGGTTGAAGAGAAGAGCAAAGAAAATGTTGCAAACGGAACTTTAGCTAATGTAGTTGCGGGGGGAGGGTTGCTTTCCTTTAAAGCACAGTATCCTGTTCTTAATATAAATGGCAATATCCCACATTCTTTTAAAATGGAAAGTGAGTTGACAGGAAATATCTCTGGGACCTTTGCTGCTTTGGGGACGTCAGTTCCAGAAAGTGAAGCTGACTTATGGGGAGGATTAGGTAGCGAGACAAAATTATTTGTTCCCTTTATTGAATTTAAAGATGACAATAGTTTGATTACTTCTTTTGGTCTTTTTGCTGAGTATGACTTAAGAAAAATTTGGGGATCAGGAACCTTTTATTCCAATCTTCAAATCAATGATTCGTTTTGGATGAATGAATTTAAGATTGGGCTTTTCGCGAATGGAATTCAGATAACTTACACTAACCTCAGATTTTCTAACTCTACCTTAGACAAAAAATATGAGAATAGGTTAACAGTATCCTTTGCTCCAAACAAGAATTAGAGAATTAGAATCTCACGGTGCCACGGTACCCGCCCATAATCCTACCCTATTTGCGTACGTAGAGCGCTAATGCAGTAGAGGAGGACAATGCGCATTGCTAGCCACCTAGCCCGATCAACAGTAGTGCCTCATTTGGGAGGATACAAAAAAGAAAACCGATCGGCTTTTTTTAAAAAAATCACATGACCAATACTTTCCCCGTTTTTGTTCTTACCCGTTTCTGCATATTCAAAAATTATCATGTTCTTTTTTCCTTCGCCTTGGGGGTATTCAGGCTTTCGAAGGCGCCTCTTCTGTATAATCTTACTGAAGGTTATCGACTCTTTAATTTCATAATGCTTTTCAATCTTTTCACACTTCGCAGGGGGGCCATGGAACTTCATTCCATGTGACCTCATAGGCATAAAAAGAAAGGCACTATCTGGAAAGACATCGCTTACCTTGCCCAGCCAACCTTTTGACTGCCGAGCCGGATATTTTATTGCCTCTATTTTTATATTACCCTCTCGAGTTTTATAAAGCCCGAGATATTTATTTTCATAACCATTTTCATAGGCTAGAACCAGGTGATTATTAACAATGGGCCCCCATACCAGGTTATTAATGTAATACACATTTATAGAATCCTTAAAATCCTTCAGATAACAGTCCATGTAGTACGAATCTTTTCTATTGCTACGTTTCGCCACTGGTATATAGGAGATGAGAATAAATTCACGTGTTGCCTCATTGATTAACAAGTGTTGTATATCGGTGATATGAAGATCTGTTGTATCCCACCGTGGTGTATAAAACGCTCTTGCTCTTTCAACACCACGGTGGTATACAACCTTATAGTAATGATCAAAAGTTTTAGTATCAATTGTTCTTGCAATCGTATTATCACTATTATCTAAATCTTCCCTGGTAAAATAGGTATGCGTATTACACGATAACAGTGAAATGGTTAGGAGTATGATCAGGAGGCAACGCATAAACTAATATTTTGAATTGTTAATAATTTGACCGAATCCTGTTACGCCCCATTGGGGTGGGTAGGGACTTATGTGATGAGCAAAATACCGCAAAAAATGTATTCGATGTTGTACGTCCCATTTGTAGCTATCGTAGAAAACAATCCCTGCACCGTATTGATCGGCGATGTTAGTAAATTTGAATTCGAATCGGCTTCGGTTAAGCTTGTTGTCTTCTTCAGTAAAGAGCACTTCCGCAAAACTCATATCGGTACTGTACTCATAAGCGTTGTTACCATAAGCTGTGTACTTGTGATAAGAGACTTCGGTGTTCTGAAAAACAGAGTTCCATTCATGGTTATACCAACTCAGAATCAGGCCTCCTGTGAAGTATCGGTCCTTCATATCCGCAACAAAACGAAGGAAATTAGGTAACCCACCGTCATTATGATAGTGAAGCTGGAAATTGCGAATCGTGAAATTAAAATCAGCTACGCGCTGGAATCTTTTCTTAGAGAACACGAGAGAAGTGCCCAGAGAAAAAGATGATAAGAATGGATTGACGAGGCTGGGGTTTGAAAAATTTGAAAAATAATAGCTGGGCCTGCCGTGCAACTCAAGCCAGTTCGGGTTATCTAGAATATATCCATGCGCTATCTGTGCGCTGAATGTCAAAACCGCGAGAGGATTAACGTGACGGCTAAACAGCTTATTAGTTCCCTGTAATTCGTCAAGATCATTTGCACCCGAGCCTCCCTGAAACAATACAAAATCAAAGTTGGCCATTGGCGTAAGGAACGTGTTTTGCTCTACTTGAAATTGATAGCCAACGCCCGATGTAGCTGCAAGCTTCCAGTTAAGCCAAAATTTCACATTACCCTCAGTTTTAGCCTTTCCAGAGTATAGAAATTCACCGGTTAATCGCAGCCCGTATCCCAACTGCAGTTCAGCCGTTGATTCCTGGGCACAGCTATATGACACGACACCTGCTAGGATTCCAAGCATTAGTAGAAGTTGTAGGCTAATTTTCATAGACATTATTTGGTAATGAATTCCAGCACAAACTTGCGGTATCCAGGCTGAAGCATGTAGGCAAGAATATCGTGATCTTCGTTATTGCTGACAACTCTCATTTTAAAGTTCTCTTTGTTCTCAAAGAGAGCATAGGTTATAGATGCTTCATTTCTAAAGTCAATGCCTAGCGAGGTCGAACCAAATTTGATTTGGCGGTTATGCAGAAAAGCAACAACCTGTTTGTTCAACATTTCATCATAATGGTTGATAGGGAGGTAAAAGGTTTTATTCTTTATTAAATTCTTGTCAATATCAATAAATGTGCTGACCCCAGGGGTAGATGCAGCGCTCATAAATACCCTAACCGGCACGGATGGTATTGAATCACTTGTCAAACCTTTCAGGATTTGAAAATTCATAGGTTCCTTTTTTCGTAGATTCTCTGCGTTAGTCTCTAAAAAATCCCGGGCATCTTTTGCAGCTACGATCTGCGCACCGAAAGACGTTTGCAACCTGGAGTAGGTGTTTATTAACGCGGAGGTTACGGTTACAGCACCAAGGCTGTGACTAAAAAGACAAATCTTTACTCCCTCAATATCTCCAAGTCCATTAATCAATTTCCGCAACCCAATAGCTGCGAAATAGGCTCGGTTGGCATAATACTTATTCTTCGTAGCATTACTGAACGTGAATCTATTCTTAATTGTAAATGCGTCCTCCGATTCAATCCTGTGCTTCTTGGCGTTATTGGAAGGCCAATAGAGAGGCACTAACAGTATGGAATCGGTTTGAACACCTTGCTGCGTCAGTAACTTATTTAATTCTATAGCTTGAATTGTGGCCAGGCTGTACGGAACATTATAACCATGGACAAAAAAAAGTACCTTCTTATAATCCCCTTTTTTAATTACATCCC
>JANODK010000041.1:0-2350 GCA_031412655.1 Chryseolinea sp. | reverse complement strand
GTCAGCAACTTTAATCCCTGAAATAGTTACGGCTGAATATCTCGGGCAAGCTTTTGTATTCTCAACATTTACCGGAATAGTAAGATTTGTATTGTCAACTTTGAAATGATCTATTCTAGGCCATTTTAACTCTCTTCCTTTTGAAGCCTTTATATCGCGGGCAACACCAATATGTGACGCTGCATCAGCACGATTAGGCGTTAGGCCAATTTCAAAAACGTAATCTGATTTTATGTTATAATATTCCGAAGCTAGCTTTCCAATCTGTGCATTTTCTGGAAGCAAGATAATGCCAGCGTGATTTTCACCTAAACCAATTTCATCTTCCGCACAGATCATTCCTTCTGAAGCTTCACCTCGAATCTTTGCAGATTTAATAGTAAATGGCTCTCCTTTGGTTGGATGTATTGTCGTGCCGGGAACAGCAACTATTACTTTTTGTCCTGCTGCAACATTGGATGCACCGCAAACAATGTTCAAGGGCTTATCCTGTCCAACATTCACAGTCGTGATGGAAAGTTTATCAGCGTTGGGATGCTTAACGCATGTTAATACATGGCCAATGACTAAACCTCTCAGTCCGCCTTTTACGGTTTCATAAGCTTCGACACTTTCTACCTCAAGTCCGGTGGAGGTAAGTGTTTTTCCGATCTCTTCAGCCGATTCAGGAATGTCGATGTATTCTTTAAGCCAATTGTACGAAATGGTCATGCGCTATAGACTGTTGATTCAAATTTTCGATTACTCAAAAGTTGTCCAAAACCACAAAATCCGGTTGAGTAAAGACTTCAAAAATAAGGTGTTTAGCTGGATTGGGCTAATGTTATGGTTTAAAAAAATAAAGCAGGTTTTGAATGCGCTTAATGGTAGGTTTTTTCCCCCGCCTTAACTGCAATTTTTAGCAGATTCTCTGCTGGAGGAAACGGACAAGAGAATTTATCTGCGTAAGCACAATAAGGATTGTAGGCAGTGTTAAAATCCAGAGTAATAGTTTGACTTCCCTTTACTTTAACCACATCAAGGTAGCGTCCAGCCCCGTAAGTTTCGTCACTGCTCGTTTCATCACCGAAGGCAAGGAAAAGTTTTCCCTTGAAAGGTCCCATTTCCATCATTTCTAAAATCAGCAGTTTATTGTGGAGGCCGTTGAAATCAAACTCTGCATAGGCATATTCAATGTAGCGTTCTTCTTTTCCATCACTTGTAGCAAGAACAACAACATTTTTATTTTCGACAGGCATGAGGTCTGCTACGATTTTAAACTGAGGATCAACCGGATAGTATTTTAATGCAGTGAAACTTTCGCGTGCTTCACCAAAAGGTGATTCAGCTGAGGTCTTCATGAAGTGATCTTTCTCTTCACGCTCTTTTTTTATTTTATTAACGTAAGTGGTTTGATCTTCATTTCCCCAGAATGAATAGAACAAACTGACAAGGCCGACAACAACTGCGAGAAGGATGATAATGCTTTTTATTTTCAAAGCTTTGAAGTGTTAAAGTGTTTAAGTGTCGAGGTGTTGAAGTGTGTAGGTGTTGAAGTTCTTAAGGACAGAATGCCGAGATCGAAACTTTGAACATGGAATCTTGAACTTTAAGGGAGTATTGCGTTTTGATTGAGCTTCTTACGTTCTCTGTCTTCCCAGGCTTGAATAGAATCACGCTTTGAGTAAAGCAGATTATAAAAGATCGGAATGCCATTGTCAGCCAACTCACCTGGTGCGTTTGCTAAAATACAAATGGCTATTCGTGATTTTGGATTAACGGCTACCTCACTGCGATAACCGTTTACATACCCTCCATGATAAATTACTGTATCCGTTGGATAGTGAAGCACACGCCAGCCTAAACCGTAATACGCTTTACTGATGCGATGCACTCTTCCATAATTTCTATTCTTCGAGTGCGCACGAATAAAAGGTGAGTATAATGTATCAAGGGTCTGTGGTGAAATAACTTCTCTGTGATTTCCCAATAGAGCAACCATCCAATGGGCCATGTCTGATATGCTGGCATTCACACCGCCCGCTGGTGCTACGTTGTAATAGGTATTGGTGATGAGTGTGGGGCTGAGTTTACCTTTTCGATATACATGAGGTGTTGCATGATTTGGATTTTGAGCAATTGAAAAGTAGTCTGCTGATGCATCTTGCATTCTCAAAGGAGCAAATCTTCTTCTCCCAACCCATGTGACCTTTTGTTTAACTGCCCTGTGTTTTGCGCAGATGGGGCCGAGGATTCACAGAGAACAGAACCCATCCCACATTTCGGGTCTTTCTCGGAAACCTCCTCGCACGCTTGCTTCTCCCCTTCCCCCCTTAACGCCCCTTCAGTCTCCCCCACCCCCCCCACTCCC
>JANODK010000040.1:0-4774 GCA_031412655.1 Chryseolinea sp. | reverse complement strand
CCCATGCCCCATGTTAAATCAATGTATTGTGCAGTTGGTCGTGATACTGCATCCACAGCAATTGCTTTTGTTTGTGGAACATCCATGCTCCTGAAGAAAGCATCCCACTCAGCAAATGTCACTTCATGTTCGGCCATCCAGAAAGCACCGACTTCAATTTTTTTCTGTGGGCCTTCATCATTCTCTCTTCCTTTCTCAAAAGGAGCACTTCCCATTGTAAATTCTCCAGCAGGAATGGAAATCATTTTAAATTTTACGGATGAGCCAGGAATATCCTGGTCGTACGATTGTGCAAAAGCAGATCGGCCATGAATGGTTAGCGAAGACCAAACAATGGCGAGGAATAGAAGTCTGAAGTGTGATTTCAATCTTGAAAAAAAATAAATGAGCTTTCAAGGTAGTGAAATCAACAATCGAGTGCAATAGTGTATTATTTACCTTTATCAGCAATTAGGTAAATCAATGTATCGTATTGATTGGTTAACTCTTACGTTTCAGTAACGCCATATAGAAACCATCGAATCCATCGGATGGCCATGCGCGCTTTTCTTCAATCAACTCAAATTTATCTGGATTATTTTTTAAGAACGTTTCCACCTGGTGTTCATTTTCCGATGGCATCAAACTGCAGGTTGAATACACCATGAGTCCACCGGGCTTTAACATTGTCCAGTAATCCTGAAGAATGTGTTGCTGAAGTTTGATTACATCTTCAATAAACTCTGGCGACAGTTTCCACTTCGCATCCGGATTTCGCTTCAATACACCAAGACCTGAACAAGGTACATCAAGTAATAAGCGGTCGGCTGAATTATCTAAACGCTTTATGGTTTTAGAAGATTCAATGAAACGCGTTTCAATGGTACTTACTTCTGCTCTGCGTGCGCGTTTTTTTAATTCATCTAATTTCCAGTCTTCAGTATCCAATGCAATGATGCGTCCTTTGTTTTGCATTACAGCAGCAATGTGAAGTGTCTTTCCACCAGCACCAGCACATGCATCAATTACGCGCATACCCGGTTGAATCCGCATAAAGGGTGCAATGAGTTGAGACGAAGCATCCTGAACTTCGAATAGTCCGTCTTTAAAAGAAGGATGACGAAAAACATTTTGTCGCTGATTCAAAATCAATGCATCTGGATATTCAGAAAGTGCCGTTGTTTCAATTCCGTCCGGCATTAGTAATGCTTTCAGTTCACGTGCAGAAATTTTTAATGTATTTGCGCGTAGTACTACGGGTGCTTCTTCATTGAGTGCGATTAGCTCTTTGTCCCAACGCTTTCCAAGTTCTTTCTCACCCAGTTCATCAAGCCAATCGGGTATTGATTGGTTTATTTTTCTGATTGATTTGAATTTCTCTTTTTGCTCCAGGATTTTCTTTTTGTCCAACCCTTGAAATTCTTCCCATTCGGGTAGCGGTATTTCCTGAAGAATGCACCAACAACCCACAAACTTCCAATGGTCGGTGGGTTCTGCACCCGTCATGCTTTGAATAAGCCGATGCCAGCGAACGATGTCGTAGGTGGTTTCAGCAATGAAACGCCTGTCGCGTGCGCCCCACTTCGGATTCTGCTTTAATACCTTTTCAATGACCTTATCGGCATATTTTCCATCTTCAAAGATGAGTTCGAGAGCCTGTACTACGGCACGGGCGATGTTAATGTAGAGTTTCACGGGGCAAAGATAGCACTTCGTATTGAGTTCCAAGTTTCAGGTTCCGGGTTCAAAGTTGGAGTGGATTAAATGATTTGGAGCCCTAAGCTTTGGGCCCTTAATAAATCAAAAAATGGTTCTATCTTCGTTTTCCTCATCAGTATTTAAAAACCAGAACTTCAAACTAATTGACGACCAATTGAGGGATTGAATGGATTGGTGGTTGGAACTTAATCCTCTTTTTTTGTGATTGTTTTGAAATAACGTGGATGTGACTAATGAGAAAATTATTGCTTCTGTTTTTAATGCTTTTTTCCATCTCCTCATTTGGACAAGTTTCCTTTGGATTGAAGGCGGGTTTAAATGTAAACGATAGAGCAATGAAGAATAATTCGAGTTCAAGTGTTCAGGATAATTCGAAACCCGATATTGGGTTTCATGTTGGTGTGTTTGGAGAGTTAAAATTTGGTAAGAAGATTTTATTTATTCCTGAAATTCATTTTTCTCAAAAAGGATTTATTTTATCTGCAGTTGCTTCTGACACAAGACTAAATCTAAATTATTTAGAATTGCCCTTGATCATAAGTTATTCACCGATTCACCGTCTTAGCATCGATTTGGGGCCGAGCTTTGCATATAAGATCTCAGCTGTTGGAAAACGCGATGGATCCAAAACAAATATTGATTTCCGATATGATCAGAATTTTGATTTTGGAGTGAATGGAGGTTTGCGATTCAACATAACAAAAAGAGTATCAATTATGGGTCGGTACTATTATGGATTAGTAGCTATTGATGAGATTGAATCTGTAAAGCATTATAACAGAACGATTCAACTGAGCTTGAGTTATCGAATAAAATAAAAAATAAACCATACTTAGATTATAGGCATCACTATTAACTTGAATCATCATGAAAAGAAGAAACTTCCTTCGCAATGGATTAACAGCAGCAGCATCAACACTCGCGCTGGGAAATGCATTTGCATCGCCTGAAAAAAACCGAAGCAATGAAAATCAATTTGGTGTAGGCTCACCAGAGAAAACCTTCAAGATGAATTATGCTCCGCATGAAGGTATGTTTGCCAATCATGCTGGGAAAGATTTTGTTGAACAAATTAAGTTTATGCACGAGCAAGGCTTTCGTGCCATTGAAGACAACGGCATGCTCGGTCGCTCGAAAGAAGATCAGGAAAAGATTGGTTCTACATTAGCGCGCCTGGGTATGACCATGGGCGTTTTTGTAATTGATGGTGGCGACAACTGGAAGACTTCATTGACAACGGGCAAGCAAGAGTTTAAAGATACATTCATTAAAACATGTCAGGCATCAGTCGAAGTTGCTAAGCGCGTAAATGCAAAATGGATGACGGTTGTGCCGGGATTTTTTGAACGTCATTTACCAATAGGAATACAAACTGCTAATGTTGTTGATGCCTTGCGTAAAGGTTCTGCAATCCTTGAACCTCATGGATTGATTATGGTATTGGAACCACTCAGTGATACTCCTGATCTTTTTCTGCGAAACTCTGATCAGACCTTTGAAATTTGTAAAGCAGTGAACAGTCCTTCATGCAAAATTCTTTTTGATATTTATCACATGCAACGCAACGAAGGTAATTTGATTACGAATATGGAAAAGTGCTGGGAAGAAATTGCTTACGTACAAATTGGTGATAACCCGGGTCGTAACGAACCCACCTCTGGCGAGATCAACTACAAAAACATTTTTAAGTTCTTAAATGGTAAAGGTTATAAAGGAGTGTTAGGAATGGAACATGGTAACGCACAAAAAGGTAAAGAAGGAGAGTTGGCGTTGATTAAGGCATATAGAGAGAGCGACAATTTTTAATGGCTATGATGGAATGCTTATAAAAACAAAACCCCGGGATCCCGGGGTTTTGTTTTTATAAATAAGCTGTAAAATCAGTTATTCACTTTTGCAAACTCCAATATCCAATCTTCCGGATATTGCACCATTTGAAGAGCCAATGTTTCCGGCTGCTAAAATAATATCACGTTCTGGTCCAGCGGCTCCAAGATGAACTTTCACACAAGCTTGCAGAGCAATAATCTGCGCATAGGTAATGGTCGTTTCATCCGCCAGTTTAGTGATGGTGGTTTCGCTCACACCTGTTTTTCCAAGTACTGGATTTAATAAAGCAGCAACAGCCGCCCCATCAGTAGAGAGTTCACCTAAATGTAAATGCACAGGGTGTTGAAGATTACCTTCTGTTCCCGTAAGGTTAACAAGCGCCAAAGAGCTTCCTCCGATTTTCTCCTTAAAAGTTACTGTTCCGCTAATGTTATAATCAGAACCAGCCTGTAAAGCATAGGTAGTTTCGTTGCCCGTAAAGTCACTTTTTGCGGTTTCGTTTTCCTGGCAAGCCAGAAAAGTAAGGGTTGTCGCAAAAGCCAAAATCAACTTCTTCATAACTTGAATATTTTTATAAAGTTAAAAATTTTACCTGTTATCCAATGTTCCGCAACCAATCGGGCTTAGATTTGTTACATCGCTGATTTGGCACGGATGTGGCAATAAGCTAACGTATAACTGCTAATCGTTATTTTGTGAAGACACGCTTTACTGTTTTTGTCCTTTCAGCTTTATTTATGGCTTGTAGCCCAAAAGTACAGCCACCCGATCCGGATTCATTGAAACCAGCATGGCTAAAAACCACCCCTAATCAAGACGGATACTACGTAGGTATCGGCCAAAGTATTAAAGACGGAAGCAACAATTATATACAGTCGGCAAAGAAAAGCGCACTCGATGATTTGGTTTCTCAGATTAAGGTAAACGTTTCGAGCACCTCCGTTTTAAATCAGTTAGAAGTCGATAAGAAACTTAGCGAACAATACGAACAAATTATTAAAACGACTGCGGCTGATGAGATCGAAGAGTTCGAATTGGTGGGCGCCTGGGAGGATGTCACCAATTACTGGGTATACTATCGCCTTTCCATTTCACGCTACCGTCAGATTAAGGAAGAGCAGAAGCGAGATGCAACTTTATTAGCGACCGATTATTTCAAGAAAGCAAAGCAAGCCGATCAAAGCAATGAGCGCTTACAGGCCATTCAGTTTTATTTTCAGGCATTTCGAAGTATTGAGAAATATTT
>JANODK010000039.1:0-23580 GCA_031412655.1 Chryseolinea sp. | reverse complement strand
CGTTCTGAAATCCACGTCAAGTGAGTTGAGGGCATTGGAAATCTCATCACCGATCATATCCTTTAGCGCCTCCACACGCAGATCGGGTGTTATTTGCCTGTCAACATCTTCTGAGTTGTAATAACTCTCTACCTCCTGATAGTCTACCTTGTTTGGTTCCTTGGTTTTTTTGCGGTAGTCGTTAATGAAGCTATTCTTCAAAATGCGGAACAGCCATGCCTTCGCATTAGTTCCTTGTTGAAATGAGTTGATAAAACGAAACGCCTTTAAATAGGTATCCTGCAGGAGATCTTTGGCATCATCGCGGTCCAATGTTAGCCGATAGGCAAAATTATACATCGCGTTGATGTGCGGCATAAATTCGTTGTCGAATATATCCTGCTTTTGTTTGTCTGAGTATGAATTGCGAGGGACTTCTTCTTCCATGTCGGGTAAAAGTAAGAAGAAGGTCTAAGGTTATCAAAACCGATTTGAAGGATTTTGTGTTTCCTGCTTCTTCAATTATGGATTAAATAAAAAAGTCCTGCGGACCCTCACCCGCAGGACAACCAAACCACACCCCTCTTCTTCTATTTACGAGCTAACAGTCCCATCGATTTTACCATGTTAATAAACTCGATCCGGTATCCTTCCTTATCCTCACCTCGCGATGCCTGCGCAAGCTGAACCACCTTATCATAAGAATAATCTTTGCAGTATTCAGAATCGCGCAGCAACATTCCAAAGGCTGCGACAGATGCCGACCAGCGGAAATTGTCTGACGTTTTTGATAAGGCCACATTGCTATCGATCAGTGGATGAACGATTAGTTTGCTCACGTCTTCATCCGGTTTCTTGTAGCGAAGTTTGATGGTCATTAATTCATTTGTTGTTGATGCAATTTTTTCAACCTTATTGGCTTGATATTTCAAGTCATCGATTTTCGAAAACTCACTTTCTACTCCTACAGGGATGATTTCATACAAGGCTGTTACCGTATGGCCTGATCCCAGTTCACCCGCATCTTTTTTATCATTGTTAAAGTCTTCACTCTTTAACATTCTATTTTCATAACCAATCAAACGATACGCTCTTACCTTAGCAGGATTAAATTCGATTTGAAGTTTTACATCTTTTGCGATGGTGAAAAGTGTTCCGCCAAATTCATTCACCAATACTTTTCGTGCTTCACCAATGCCATCAATGTAGGCGTAATTACCATTTCCTTTATCGGCAAGAATTTCCATTTTCGAATCTTTATAGTTGCCCATTCCATAGCCCAACACCGTTAAAAACACACCTTCTTTTCTTTTTTCTTCGATCAGTCTTTCCATACCGCCATTGCTTGATTCACCAATGTTAAAGTCTCCATCGGTTGCTAAGATCACACGGTTGTTTCCTCCCTTTTTGAAATGTTGTTTCGCTATATCATAGGCTAATTTTATTCCTGCACCACCTGCTGTTGAGCCTCCAGCTTCCAAACGATCCAACGCTGTAAGGATTTCTTTTTTGTTTGCACCTGAGGTTGGTTCCAATACTAGTCCCGCAGCACCGGCATATACCACCATCGATACATAATCCTGTTCGCGTAATTGTTCTACCAACATGGCAAGAGAAGATTTTAACAAAGGCAATTTGTTTGGATCACTCATTGAACCGGATACGTCTATTAAAAATACCAGGTTAGATGCCGGAAGATTTTCTGTAGGAATAATTTTCCCTTGTAAGCCAATGTGTACTAATCTGTGATTCGAATTCCATGGAGCGGTTGAAATTTCAGTGATCACAGCAAATGGATCTTCTCCTTTTGGTTGAGCATAATCGTAATCAAAATAATTAACCATCTCTTCAATGCGCACAGCATCTTTTGGAGGCTGTTGTCCATTGCTTATAAACCTGCGCATGTTGCTGTACGATGCTGCATCTACATCTATTGAAAAAGTCGAAAGTGGATTGCGCAACACTTCATGAAAAATATTTTCTGAAATGCCATCGTACTCTTCGGTGTTCCATTGCTGTTGTTCATACTCAACTGTGGGTTGAGCATAGGCCATGTCATAGGTTGCTTTTGATTCTGCCGGGGCTCCTGCTGATCTCTTTTCTTTTCTTGACTTGACAGTAGCAACGCTCCCCGTTACATCTCTTCTCGTCTGTGTAGCATATCCAATCACCACAACTTCACTTAACGAATTAGTATCTTCATTCAACACAACATTTAAGATATCACTCGTTCCAATCTTCACCTCTTGCGAAACATAACCAATGAAACTAAAGACCAATGTGCCGTTCTGAGATGGAATAGTAATGCTGTAGTTTCCCGAGACATCGGTCGTTGTTCCTTTACTTGAACCTTTAATGACAACATTTACACCGGGTAAGGCACTACCATCCGATGTTGCAGTTACTTTACCGGTTATCGTTCTGCCTTCAGGCATACGAAACCCAACCGAGAACATCAGAAGGGCTGCTAAAATCCACATTGACTTTTTCATGGCAAATATTTTTTGTTTGCTGATGAGATTCATTCGCCCGAAAGATTCCATAAGCATTGCAGAAAATTTTTTCTATTTTTCTGTCGCATGCCAACACCGAGTCCTCTTAAAACCGTTGAAGACCGCGATCTTCTTTTGCGCTACAAAGCGAAAGGAGAGCTGGATGTGTTGGGCGAACTGTACAATCGGTACATGTCAATGGTCTATGGAGCGTGTTTAAAATATCTGAAAGACCGCGAAGAAAGCCGCGATGCCGTAATGCAGATTTTTGAGAAATTGGTCATTACTTTAAGAGAACATGAGGTCACTCATTTTAAAAGCTGGCTCTACACAACCGCCCGAAATCACTGCTTAATGCAGCTAAGATCCCGAAAGGGCAAAAAATTCGAGGAAATCTCGCCATTTCTTATGGAAAGTGATGGGGCTGTGCATCAGGAAGAAGAGATTGATCTGGAAGTCAATCTGAGCAAATTAGAGAAATGCATGGGCACACTTAATATTGAGCAAAGGGCCTGTGTTGATCTCTTTTATTTGCAGCAGAAATGCTACAAAGAAATTATACAGGTAACGGGTTATGACGACACCAAAGTGAAGAGTTATATTCAAAATGGAAAACGCAATTTAAAGTTGTGCATGGATCGAAATGAATGATCTGAAAAACGATATTGATCGATACCTCAAAGGAGAACTTACTCCTTCAGAGATGCATGCGCTCGAAAAGAAAGCATTAAGCGATCCTTTTCTGGCGGATGCTCTTGAGGGTGCGAGCGAAGTAAATGCAAATACTTTCGAAGCGGATGTGCGCGATCTTCAGATGTTGATTAATCAACGAACAGATCAATCCAAAAAAGTAATTCCATTGTGGAATTGGACTTTACGAATTGCTGCCGGATTAGCACTGATCGCTGTTTCTACTTTCGTGATTCTGAACATCATGAAGGATAATACACCTGAACAACTTGCTGAAAATAAAGTAGAGTCAAAATCTCCACCAGCATTGTCTGAACAAAAAGATCAAACTCCACTTCTTGATTCAATTGAGCAACCGAAACAATCATTAGCACTATCTGAGTCAAAACCAAAAGTATTACAACCTGCTCCGGTCGGAATAACTCCGGCAGAAAAACCATCTGCTGTTACTGAACCCACTATTGTCGCTTCACAACAAGCAACAGCCGATGTAGATGTTCCTTTAGCAGAAGGAGAAAAGGATAAAGTTACAAGAAGAGATGAAGAAGAAGTTCAAGTTGCAGCAGCAGTACAAGCTGATGCTCCTGTTTCTTCACGTGCAAAAAAGACAGAAGCTAATGAAGATGTAGCCAAAGATTCAAAGAGGAAAGCTGCTGGCGCGCAAGATGGGTTAGTCAAGATTAGTGATATCAATGCAGAAAAGTCACTTGCAAATAATGTACGCATAGTAAAAGGGCATGTATCATCCATCGAAGAAGGCAGTGCCTTGCCCGGTGTAAATGTATTTATCAAAGGAACAAACATCGGAACGGTAACAGACGCGGAAGGTAATTATGAAATTTCTCTAAACGACCAACAAGATGAATTGGTCTTTTCCTTTATTGGACTTCTCAGCACCGAGTTGGATGCAAGCTTATTAAGTCAATTGGATGCGCAAATGAGCGAAGACGTCTCTCAGCTGAGCGAGGTAGTAGTGGTGGGTTATTCGGAAGATGATGAGGACAAGGAAGAAGAAGTTATCAATACTGAATTCGCTGCACCATTGGGCGGACGAAAAGCATACAAGCAATATTTAGAAAAGAACCTGCGCTATCCGGAAGTTGCACTCAATAATAAAATTGAAGGAAGGGTAACTATTCAATTCACCGTGGAAACAACTGGATCGCTGAATGATTTTAAAGTGTTGCGCAGTTTAGGGTATGGCTGTGATGAAGAAGTGATTCGTCTGATTAAACAAGGTCCTAAATGGTCGGCCACAAAACGTGGGGATGAGGTAAAGCAAAGTAAAGTAAAAGTAAGAATGCGTTTTGCGTTACCGAAGAAATAGAACGCGATCCAAGCACAGTTCCTGAGAAATTAAACTCCACTCTCAATTCTTTAGCCCCGCATTCTGCTCCGGAGGAGCAAAGTCTGCAGAAATGTGTCTTATAATAATCTTGGCTGGGATCGGTGTTAATCGTAAAAATTATAATTTAATAAACGTATTGTACCTTCATCCCAACTTTTATCTATTGATTCATTATGTTCTCTAACCGAAAAATTATACTCGTTATCATTTTGCTTATCACCGCCAGTATTGCGGGTTATGTATTGCTTGTTGTTATACCCGCACGACTTGCAAAACAAACGTACGATGGGGCAAAGCAAATTGGTAAAGACATTGGTGATGCGCTCCAGTTCACACCTGAAATTTCAATCGGTAATACAATTGTCATTCAACAACAAGCTTCCATTTTAGAGTTAGCTACATTATCACAGAAATTTGAGTATAAATATGCCTGGAAAAACCAATGGCTCCACAGCGAAAAAACCATCAGCATTACGGGAACGCTGGATGCGAAAGTTGGATTCGACTTGCGGAAAAAATTCAATATTGTAATCGATGAAACAAGCGCTCATGTAACATTACCTCAACCTCAGATATTATCCATTGAATCCCTTGGCGATCTGAAGTTTGAAGATGAAAGTGGATTGTGGAATTGGGTCAACACACAAGATCGCTCTCTGGCGGTGAACGCATTTATGGTAAATGCACGAAGTTTTGCCGAGCAGTCTTCTTTTATTGAAGATTCAAAGAAAAGTCTGGAAGAAAAAATCACCACCATTTTAAAGTCGCACGGAAAAACGGTGGTGATTCAATATGATGGTGATGCTGCTACACTACCTTCTTACGAATAAGCTTCGCATACGTTCTACTTACAGGAAAACTTTTTCCGTTGAGCATCTTCACCACCATTCCACCATTAAAGTGTTTTTCAATCTCCTTTAAATTATTGATGTTAATGATGGTACTGCGGTGAACGCGAATAAAAATTTCAGGATTCAAAATTTCTTCCAGCTTACCTATCCCGGAAGAACTTACAAATTGATCTGCCTTGGTAGAAAGTATGGTGTAATCGCCTGATGCTTCTAAGTACACAATCTCTTCAACAGGAAGATTGAGAAGCTTCTCTGACTTCTGCACGAAGATGTGTGAATCGTAGGATGTTTTATTTTCTGTTTTGAGGTTGCGCAGCAATTCGCCAACATTATTTTGCTCAACCTTCATACGATTAATGGCGCGCTCTACACCCAATTTAAAACGCTCCTGATCCAACGGTTTCAGAATATAATCGACTGCATTTTTTTCAAATGCTTTAATCGCATATTGATCGTATGCTGTACAAAAAATTACGTATGGATCATGTGTAATTTCATCCAATACATCAAAGCCATTCATGCCGGGCATTTGAACATCAAGAAAAATAAGATCTGGTTTTAGACGATCAATTGCTTCAACCGCTTCTTTGCCTTTGCCGCATTCGCCTATCACCTGAAGGTTTGGCATTTGCTGCACATATTCTTGCAGAAGATCGCGTGCTAATTTTTCATCGTCAATTATAATACAGGTTATGTTCATACCGCTTTGCTATTTAATTCTTCAGTTAAAAAATCTTCTTCAGTAGCAGGTTCATCGATGGGCACAAAGAAACTAACGGAATATCCCCACTCATTGGAACGGATGCGAAGACCCGAACCTGGACCAAATATACTACGTAATCGTTCATCTGTATTCTTCACCCCAACGCCACTTGAGTTTCCATCCATTACTTTTTTGGCATTTGACCCCATACCATCATCTTTTACCTCAAAAAAGATCATGCTGTTAAACCGTTTTACGGTCAGTATAATGGTCCCGCCATCTTCTTTTGGTGCAATGCCATACTTTACCGAGTTTTCAACGAGCGGTTGCAAAATCATAGGTGGTATCATCACGCTCATGCAGGAGAAATCAACCTGCTTAATGTATTTCAACCGATCGCCAAAGCGCACTTGTTGAATGCGCATATAACTATCAATAAAATCCAACTCGTGAATGAGGCGCACCATTTGATCGCTGTGCGAATCCAGCGCATATCGAAAAATATCCGACAACTGTGTGATAACTTTTCTTGCTTGTTCTTTACTCGAACCAATCAGCATGTTGATTGAGTTCAACGTATTAAAAAGAAAATGCGGGTTGATCTGTGATTTCAACAAAGAGATTTGCATCTCTCTATTCTTTAGAGTGAGTTCACTCTTTTCTTTCTCTTGTTTCTGCTGACTTTGGAAATAGCGAATCACATAATACATCCCCACGGTAATAATGTATTGATCATGAAAGTGGAGTCCTTCCCACTTTAGCAAGCCCATCAAATGGGCTTTCCAGTAATCCCAGCCTATATATCCTTCAACATAACTTTCCAAATAATACGAAAGCGAACCCATGATGAGAAAATGCACCATGGCACCCAAAAAATGTCCCGCAACCTGAAAGTAAAGTTTGAATTTAAAGAGCCAGTTCGCATAGAAAAAGATGGCAACAATGAGAATGCACAACGCTTCCAGAAGGTAAAGATTATTCCAGAAAATATAGGTGTATGGTGTTTCGAGTCGCCACTCAATAAAAGTACCAACGCCATAGTTCAAAGCATACCACAAACACAGCCACATATAGGCCCGTTTCCAGATTCGCGGTATGTCTTCAATAAATTTCAAGCCTGAAAGTTGAGCAATAAATTTACACAATGATAAAGAAAACCGATGTGCATGAGTTAATAGCGTTAAAACTTCAATTTAGGGGATAATCTTGCATCGCATTTGAAAGGACATCATAAATAGGGATATTGATCATTATTTCGAGACCATGCGCCTATTCATTCTTTTGTTTCTCTTTCTGAGCGTTAATGCGCTGGCGCAGAAAATTACCGTTTCTGCAAAATTGAAGGATCGCATAACAGGTGAACCGTTGCCTTTTGCTTCTATCGGATTGAAAACAAAACCAATTGGCACAATATCCAATGCACAAGGTGAGTTTGATTTTCACATTCCGGATGAGTACCGAAACGAAATTTTGGTGATCAGCATGCTGGGCTATGAACGATTTGAGGCGCCTGTGTGGAGTTTATTCGAAGTAAAAGATCAGGTGATTCTGATGGATCAGTCAATCACTGTATTGGAAGAAGTTGTGGTTTTAGATTCAATCAATGGAGGTGAGATCCTAAGAAAAGCCTGGGCAAATATTCAGGATAATTTTCCAATGAAGCCCTACATGATGGATGGCTTTTATCGCGATGTAAAGAAGGTGGGTGGCTCATACATATCGTTGTTGGAAGCTGCCGTAAAAATTTATGATGACGATTACAAAGAGCCACGAAACAAATCACGCTTGAAAGAGCGCGTGAAATTAATTGAAGTGAGAAAAAGTCTGGGATATGAAAATAAATTCACGCAATACTTCGGACAACAAAATTTATTAGAAGACTTATTGTTGCACAATAATATCCGATACCGTCAGTTAGATGCCAAGGACGAATTTTTTGAATTGATGAAACGTGAGCCTGACTCCTATTATAATGGACATGAGGTTTTTGTTATATCAAATGAACATGATTTTCATCTCAAGATTTTTATTGACAAGGAAGATTTTGCCATCATTCGACTTGACTTTGAAATCAAAACACCGGGTAATGAGTTGGCCAGACGCAAAGGATTGGTCAGTAAATTTATTGGCTACAGAAAAACGATCGACTTCAAACGCTTTGAAGGAAAAATGTATTTGAATTACATCACCGTAAGTTCAACCGAAAAATGGTTTGATGAAAAAACAAATACATTAAAATTTGAGACTGAATTAATTCAACACCTGCTGATCAACGAAATTCATCCCAACACAACCGACCGCATTGGACCAACTGAAAAAATGAAGAATTACGGATTGGAATATCAGGACTATCCATACGACAAAAAGTTTTGGGAGAATTACAACGTGATTAAGGAAACGCCAATCGACAAACAAATTCTGGAGGATTTAGAAAGGCATGTGCCGTTGGAAAAACAGTTTGAGGATGACGGGTTATAGCGGAGATTTATGAAAACTTGGAGTGTCAAATATAAATGAAGAATTGAGCGATTTATAATTTTTTATGTCGGATTGACTTTGCTTATCCTTTCATTTTTTGCGTTCGCTCTGAGAAGAAGTCATGTCAGACTTTCTGAATTTACTTCATGGGATTTATTTTTTACAATTCTATTGTCGTCCTTTTTTCTTGTCCCTATTATTACTGTTACCTATAGAAGAATAACTAATTCTAAGATTCCCAAGGAAATAATATTGAACGAAATTGAAGATTATATATTGATTCGGTACTCTCGAATAGTTGAGCAGAAATTATCGCTAGAGGATCTGGCGTACTCTTGTAATGAAACTTCAAATAATCATAACTCCATAACTTTTTATAAAATTCAAGTAGGATCGCGGGGGCAAAATATCTACAAGGAGGTTCTAAATTTGATTGGCCTGAAGTATAGCTTCTCATGGAAAGCTTCGCAAATTAAGGATATAGTGAACTCATTAAGGCTAAAAGAAGTTGAACTCCACAAGAGTTCTAACGAAAAGATGACTTTATTTGACAAATTAATATCATAGTAGATGCAAGTTAACTTTGCAAAAAAGCCTTGCATGCAGAAGTCTCGTTTGGAATTCTTGAATAGGAAGAAGTAAAACAATGACCCTATACATTAAAAACATGGTCTGCAATCGCTGCGTCTTAGTAGTGAACCAGGAACTTGAAAAACTTGGATTGCATCCTGAAAAGGTCTCGTTAGGCGAAGTGATTTTAAAAGAAGATCATCTTTCGCAAGAAACTCTAAATCAACTCGACAATTCCCTGATGAATCTTGGCTTCGAACGCATGGACGATCGCAAGGCAAGATTGATTGAATCCATTAAAAATAAAGTAATCAGTCTTATTCATCATCCTGGTAAAGAAGATCGGAAATTCAACTGGTCAACCATCCTAGCGGAAACCTTGAATCATGATTACAATTATCTCAGCTCTCTGTTTTCGTCTGTCGAAGGAATTACATTGGAACAATACATTATCCGGCAAAAGATTGAGCGCGTAAAAGAGCTGTTGTTTTATGATGAGTTAAACCTCAGTGAGATTGCCGATACTTTAGGCTACAGCAGTGTTGCCCATCTATCAAGTCAGTTTAAAAAAATTACCGGGCTTACACCATCCGAGCTTAAGAAATCACGATCGATTGATCATGGCCGAAAGTCGATTGACTCAGTATCATGAGAATTCTATAACTCTTTCCTGTTATTATATAAGCACCATTCTGGCTCTTTACTCGTTCTTTGTAGTAGAACATGAATCAAAATGAATACTGCTATAATCAACAATCATAAAACCATAAAGCAAACTTTTCCAGTTCTGGAAATGAGCTGTGCCGCTTGTGCGGTGAGTGTGGAGTCGATGCTGAAATCCACTGTTGGTGTAAAAGATGCGGGAGTAAACTTTGCGAATCAATCGGCTTGGGTTGAATACAATGAAGAAGTTACCAAACCAATCGATCTTCAAACAGCGGTGCGTTCTATCGGATATGATTTGGTTGTGGATGTAGAAAATCCTCAAGCCATAAAAGAAGAATCACAGCATAAGTTCTATCAGGAAGTAAAAACGCGAACCATCTGGTCATCTATTCTCTCCGTTCCGGTCGTTATCCTCGGAATGTTCTTTATGGATTTACCGTATGGTAATTACATATCGTTCGTACTCACAGCGCCTGTGGTTTTTTATTTCGGAAGAAATTTTTTCATCAACGCATGGAAGCAAGCCAAACATGGAATGGCGAACATGGATACATTAGTAGCGCTCTCCACTGGTATTGCCTTTTTGTTTAGCGCCTTCAATACATTTTTTCCAGCGTTCTGGCACGCGAGAGGTGTTCATCCCCACGTGTACTATGAAGCAGCAGCAGTTATCATTGCATTTATATCATTAGGCAAATTGTTGGAAGAACGCGCTAAATCAAATACATCATCCGCCATAAAAAAATTGATGGGCTTACAACCCAAAACAGTTCGGGCAATTGTTGATGGTGTTGAACAAGAACTTCCCATTGCTTCCATTCAAGTAGGTCATATTATTGTGGTACGACCAGGAGAAAGAATTCCGGTAGATGGAGTTGTTAGCTCGGGCTCTTCTTTTGTTGATGAAAGCATGATCTCAGGAGAGCCGATTGCAATAGAAAAGAAATTAGGAGAAAAAGTATTTGCCGGAACCGTTAACCAAAAAGGAAGCTTTCAGTTTGAAGCAAAGAAAGTTGGAGGCGATACCATACTCGCTCATATTATTAAGATGGTGCAGGAAGCACAGGGAAGTAAGGCGCCTGTTCAAAAGCTAGTTGATAAAATAGCAGGCATCTTCGTTCCGGTTGTATTAGGCATTTCGATTGTAACCTTTACGGTCTGGATGATTGTTGGTGGCGAAAATGCTTTTACACATGCACTCCTTACTTCCGTAACCGTGCTTGTCATTGCTTGTCCATGTGCACTTGGCTTGGCGACACCAACCGCCATCATGGTAGGCGTTGGAAAAGGTGCTGAGAATAATATTCTGATCAAAGATGCCGAAAGCCTTGAGGTTGCTCATAAAGTGAACGCCATTATTCTGGACAAGACCGGAACAATTACGGAAGGCAAACCTGTTGTGACAAACATGATTTGGAGTAGTGAAGAAAATAATATTTCTTTTAAAAACATTCTATACACAATAGAATCACAGTCAGAACATCCATTAGCAGAAGCGGTTGTGAATAAACTGAAGGAAGAAAATATCCTGGGAACTTCAATCGGGAAATTCGAAAGCATCACGGGCAAAGGAGTGAAAGCCTATTTTGATAACAAAGCTTTTTATGTAGGTAATAAAAAATTGATGGACGAAAGTAATCTCATCCTACCAAATCAATTGGAGACTGAAGCTGTTCGTTTACAACAAGAAGCAAAGACCGTTGTTTATTTTGGATATGATAAAAGTGTAATTTCCATCATAGCCATCGCAGATAAAATAAAAGCAACATCAAAAGCTGCCATTGAATCCCTGCAAAGCAAAGGTATTGAGGTGTACATGCTGACAGGCGATAATGAAAACACAGCAAGTGCTGTTGCGAAACAAGTAGGCCTTCATCATTATAAGGCCGGAGTGCTTCCATCGGATAAGGCAGACTTTATAAAATCGCTTCAACGTGATGGTAAAACAGTGGCTATGGTGGGAGATGGTATTAATGATTCACAAGCCCTTGCTCAGGCCGATATCAGTATTGCCATGGGCAAGGGCTCTGATATTGCGATCGATGTTGCAAAAATGACGCTCATTACTTCTGATCTTCAACTTATTCCGAAGGCATTGAATCTCTCGACCCAAACTGTTAAAGCTATTCATCAGAATTTATTCTGGGCATTTATTTATAATGTAATTGGTATTCCCATTGCGGCAGGGATATTATTTCCCATCAACGGATTTTTGCTTAACCCAATGATTGCCGGTGCTGCCATGGCATTAAGTTCAGTAAGTGTAGTCAGCAATAGCTTGCGATTGAAAGCAGCAAAAATTTAATTCAAAAAACTAAATACAATACAATTTTAAATACTTTTTTATGGAAACACTGAAATTCAAAACCAACATTAAATGTGATGCTTGTATCGCTAAAGTAACGCCCGGGTTAAATGAAGCCGTTGGTAGCGACAACTGGCAAGTCGACATTACCAATCCTGCAAAAGTTCTTACCATTAAGGATGAACGCAAAGAAAAAGAAGTAAAGGCTGCCTTAGAGAAAGTGGGTTATAAAGCGGAGAGAATTTAAAACAGCGAATAGGCTAATGGCTATTTATTTTCAGCTCTGAAATGCATAAGTTGCCAACCGAAACAACCACCTTGATCTATGGTTCTGAAGTTTGCAGCAATATCTATTCTAATAGCAATACCGAATGTCCTATCCGCCCAGGCAACTGCTGTGGACAAACTTGATCAGAAGTATCTGAACTGGTATAATTTGGATCACGGTAACGGTGATGTTCTTGGAACTCAGGTTGACAAAGCATATAAAGAATTACTCCAAAGCAGACCCGTTAAGAAAACGATTATAGTCGCGGTCATTGACGGGGGTGTTGACATTTATCATGATGATTTGCATGGAAAGATTTGGGTCAACGAAGACGAAATTCCCAACAACAATGTAGATGACGATCAGAATGGATACATTGATGATATCCATGGGTGGAACTTTATTGGTAATGCAAAAGGGGAAAACATCATGTATGAAAATATGGAGTATACCCGCATATATAAATCGGGTGTACCCACAGAAAGCTATGAGCGTGCAAAAGAAATGTATGAGAAAGAATTAAGTAAAAGGCTTACGGAAAAAGAGAACATCAGAAAATTCGAAGAAGCGTATAATAATGCCAAGTCTGTCATTAAGCGGAATACCAAAATTGATGTTCACGCTTTGCAGGATCTGGACGCGATCAGTTCCAATGCTCCTTCTGAAGTATTGCGAGCAAAAGAATTTCTTAGCGCCCGATACAAGGGAGGATTTACAGAACACATGTTATCTGAACTAAAGAAAAACAACCTTGACTACCTCGATAAATTTTTAAATACAAAATTTGAAGCAAGAGGTATCATCAATGACGATCCCACCAATATAAATGACAAAAACTACGGGAACGCTGATGTTAAGGGTCCGCGTTCTAACCATGGAACCTCCGTTGCCGGAATAATTGCAGCCGTTCGAAATAATAACATCGGAACAAACGGTATTGCTTCAGAAGTGAAAATCATGGCGATACGATCTACGCCTCGTGGCGATGAACGAGATAAGGATGTTGCCTTGGCTATTTTGTATGCAGTCAACAATGGTGCTGATATTATCAATATGAGTTTTGGAAAAGCTTTTTCGCCTGAAAAGAAATTCGTTGATGATGCAGTGAGATTGGCAGAGCAGAAAAACGTATTAATTGTTCACGCATCCGGAAACAATGGGAAAGATATTGATACAGCAGAAAATTATCCAAGTGATCAATACTTAGATAAAACAGAAGCTACTAACTGGATGAATGTTGGTGCATCCGGTATGATGATGGGGGATGAGGCTGTAGCAATCTTTTCGAATTATGGTCAACATCATGTTGACATTTTTGCACCGGGCAGCAACATCATTTCATTGGATAGCAGCAATACGTATAGTATGAATGATGGTACCAGCTTAGCTGCTCCTGTTGTTTCAGGCATTGCGGCATTGCTTTTATCATACCATCCTGAACTAACACCAAAAGATGTCATTCAAATTTTAATGGAATCATCTCATAAAATGGGAAAATTAAAAGTACTTATGCCTGATCTGATCAGTAAAGAAAGGAGTAAAGTCAAATTCAGCACACTTTCAAAAAGTGGTGGTATTGTTGATGTTTATGAGGCTATGAAGATGGCTGATGGATTAGGTACTTCATCATCAAAATAATTATAGCGACAGCATCAATACATTTCATTCAGAAATTAAAACTCAAATAGCAACTATTTTTCTTTAAGTTCTCTTCGGCACCTCGAGTTATTTTTTCAACACATTGAAAAAATTAAAACTGTTCAGGAAGAAAATACAGCAGACGAGCAAATCACAAACAGAAAAAGTATATTACACATCATGTTTGCCCAAGCTCACACGCCTGAATATTTGTCGCCTGACGATCTCGACCTCTACCTTGAGCAAGGATGGTTCAGAATGGGGCAAACCATTTTTACCACGAATTTTCTTCACTTCAAAGATCAATTGTATAGCGCCATTTGGCTGCGAATTATATTGAATGATTTATCGAGCGACAGCACGCAAATTAAATTGTTTAAAAGAAACGCTGTCTTTCAAACGACAATTAAGCCAGCGGAGCTTACTGAAGATAAAGAAGAGCTCTATGTAAAGTATAAACAAGCACTTCCCTTCCAGCCTTCCGAATCCTTAAGCCATCTTCTGTTTGGCAGAAATGATTCTCACGATACTATTTATAATACCTATGAAATAACGGTGCACGATGGCGATCGGTTAATCGCTTGTGGCTTTTTTGATATTGGAGAAACGAGCGCTGCAGGGATTTCTTCCTTCTATGATCCAGATTATAAAAAGTACAGTCTGGGAAAATATTTGATCTATTCGAAAATAGAATATTGCAGAAATTTAAAGTTGCAATATTTCTATCCGGGTTATTTTGTTCCTGGTTATTCTTTCTTCGATTACAAACTCACGATCGGTAAATCAGCACTTGAGTTTTTGCATCTGGCGTCCCACCAGTGGTTCTACATCGAATTGTTTTCTTCTGAACACATTCCGCTCAATGCAATGTTTGACAAGCTGGCCATTGTACAAAAGCGTTTGGCAGAATTAAAACTACAGACGAGCTTAGTCAAGTATGAATATTTTGATTCGAATCTGATTCCGGCTCTGCGCGATGCCGGCCTTTTTGATTTTCCTGTCTTTCTATATTGTCCCGGTGAATCGGGCGATGGCATAAATCCGATTCTTGTTTATGATGTACGCGATAACCATTATCACTTGCTGAAATGTTTTCCCATCTGGAAACCTGATCAACTTAACGAAGACCTATCATTCTACTCAGCTTATTTTATAAAATCGATGCTGGAAATTCACACAACAATTCATGCTGAAGAAATGGCTGAAGTTTTTCTGAGATCGCTTAAGGTGTAAAAAATTAGAAGTCCCGCAGCAATTGTGCTGGCTACTTTTTAGCAGTGTACATTATTCCCGCCAGAATTTTAATATCCAGATTATTTTCAGCAGGAACAACCGGACAAGAATACTGCATCTTCGTTTTGTATGCGCAATATGGATTGTACGCCTGATTAAAATCAACTACAATCGTATTACCTTCCTTTGGTATTCGTAGATCAATGTATCTTCCTCCGGTATACGTTTGTTCACCGGTTGTTAAATCTGTGAATGGAAAAAAGAGATAATCTTCAAAACCCTTTCTTGTCATCAACTGCTGAGATTGGTAAACCGGGATCTCAAATTTTCGATCCTCCAGTGTAAACTCAAGTATGCCATATACACGATATTGACGAGTCGCCATGGAGGATGTCTTCATTTGAAAAAATGGTTCAGGCTCAGCAATGCGAAGTGTTGCAGTCACTCTATACTTTAGGTCAACATCAAAAAAAGTATGAGCTTTAAAATGTTTTCGTGACTTGGCATCCAATGGAGAAGTCTCCTTGGTTCTGTACTCTTTATTTAATTTGTCCTGAAACTTTTTGATTTCGGCAAGCTTGGCATCATCTGTTTGTGAAAAAGCCTGAGTATTGATAATAAGAAAGAGTACAATTATGAATTTCATCGATTCTCACATGGTTTAGCCCACAAGATAAAGATATTTAATTTCAGCAACAGTTATTGGCTTTCGAACCTGCTGGCTATTTTTACTTTCCTGGTCAAGATAGCCCTCACTGATTTATAATTGATTTCAAATTCCATAAAAATCCTATGAGATTTTTATGGAATACCTTCCAACCCCGCATCTCATAGGAAATTACAAAGCCTATGAAAACTACATTACTACTCCCTGCTCTCTTCATTGTCTTCACATCGTTCGGACAGAATCTGAAAGAGAAAGAATTGAAAACAGATTTGAAAGAAGTAACGGTCTTTCTGGATGGAGCACAGCTTTTTGAAAATGGGTCCATCAGCATTCCTTCTGAGAAATCATTATTGCGCATTAAAGGACTCTCTCCCTTTATTGATGAGAAGAGTATCCAGGTGAAAGCCGATGGTGATTTCACTATTCTATCGGTCAATCACAAACTCAATTACCTCGATGTGGTGAAGAAAAATCATGCCATCGACAGCCTAAAAAATGTTAACGAAGTATTGGAAAGCAAGATCGAGCAAGAGAATGCTCGGCTTGCTGTGTTGCATGAAAAACAAAGTCTGCTTGATGAGAATAAAAAGTTAGGCGGGCAAAACACCGGAGCCACCATTGTTCAATTAAAACAAGCAATGGATTTCTACGAAGCCGAGCTTTCGCGAATCAAAGAAGAAGAAATTCGTATTCGAAAAAGTATCTCCCTTAAAAAAGAAGATCAAGTACAGTTATCACAGCAACTCAAAGAACAACACGATCGGAAAATATTACCGACCGGTGAAATCGAAATTCGTGTTCGCGCTGACAAAGCAACGCAGGGAAAATTTTCCGTTACCTATTTGGTGAGCAATGCAGGGTGGTTTCCGAAGTATGATATTCGAGTGAAGAATATTAACAGTCCGTTAGAGCTAACGTATAAAGCCGAAGTTTTTCAAAACACCGGTGTAGAATGGAAAAATGTAAAGCTTCGATTCTCCAATGGAACACCCAATCAAAGTGGACTTGCTCCGGAAATCAAACCTTGGCTGCTAAACTACGCGCGTTACACCATTACCGATAAATACTCTTTGATGGGAAGTAATAACACCGGTTCAGTAAAAGGCAGAGTTGTTGATGAAAATGGCGAAGCCATTCCGGGTGCCAATATTGTTGTGAAAGGATCCACCATAGGAACTGTAACGGATGCTTATGGTGGCTACTCGCTTACATTGCCTGGACCAAATTCAACATTAGTATTTTCTTTCGTTGGGTATAACAGTCAGGAGTTTGTTGTATCCAAGCCCGACATGAATGTAACACTAGCCCCTGATGTTTCAGCTCTTCAGGAAGTAGTAGTAACAGGATACACTTCTGGTCGTGTGGCTGGACTAACGTCAGGATCGAACATTCGAATTAGAGGAATCAGTTCATATAGTGAAAAAGCACAGCCCCTCATCACTACCTTCATCGAAAATCAAACCACCGTTGAAATTGAAGTGAAGGAACCGTATTCAATAAAGTCGGATGGAGAAAAATTGATGGTTGATCTGAATCAATTTGATATACCCGCAGACTATGAATATTATGCCGTTCCAAAAATTGACAAGGATGCTTTTCTGATGGCGCGCATTGTGCAGTGGGATCAATACAATTTATTGGAAGGTGAAGCCAACCTGTATTTTGAAGATGCCTATATCGGTCGAAGCATTCTCAATGCCAAGGCGCTTACGGATACCTTATCTATTTCACTGGGTCGGGATAAAAATATTGTGATTGCCCGCAACAAGGCAGATCAGTTTAATCGCAGACGTGCTATCGGTTCGAATCAAACTGAAACACGAGGCTTCAAAATTGTGGTGAAGAATAAAAAATCACAACCCATCAAACTTACTTTGTTCGATCAATTACCCGTTGCCGTTAATAGCGACATCAATGTAAATCCATTGGAGCTTAGTGGTGCTTTGCTCGATTCCAAAACCGGCAAGCTTACCTGGCAACAAATACTGGAACCTCAGCAGCAAAAGGAACTTGTACTTCAATACGAAGTAAAATATCCGAAGAGAGAAAGTGTGGTGTTGGAATAATAATGTGAGCCAGCGCGGGGTTTGAACAAGGTCTCGTGCTGGCTTCTTATATTTTAAGAAAGGTTCAACTAAAGATTAATACCCTTAATAAAAATCACACCACAGATTATAAAGTCTAGGAAGGTTAGGCGATAAATTCTATTTTTGATTAACCCTCATGCAAAAAGTTAGCGCATTACTCCTAGGCGACACCCACAGGCTGTCATTGTCTGATCAAAAGCGCGCACTGTTAACTGCGCTCAGCATCATGATCTGGATTGTAATGGTGCTCTATTATGTCATCACCAATCTTATTGTCAAGCACAATCCGTTTCTCATACCTTATTTTATTTTTCTGGGAGTAATGATTGCTTGCTTTTGGCTCAACCGGTCAGGGTTTCACTCGATGGCCAAAACCATTCTTCTGCTTTCCGGAAACCTGCTAATTTTTACCTATACATCTGTTAAGCCTATTATACCGGGGCCATTCCAATATTACATTGCCAATTGCATAATCGCTCTGGCGGTCTTCGGCCTGGAAGAGCGAATGAAGGCTTTCTTCTTCGTGGGGCTTTCCATCTTTCTATTACTGCTTGCCCGATACGGTCCTATACCATTGCTTCCCTCTGTAATACTCAGTCCGGAATACATGATGGAAACGTTCTTCAAAAATTTGTTGGTCGTATGTGGCTTCTCTGTTTTGGTTGTGTATTTCCTGGTGAGTGTAAACACGGCCACTGAAAATTCCTTGCGCAATCAGGAACTTGAAACGCAGAAAAAAAATCTTGAATTATTGAAGACCAATGCAGAACTCGATCGCTTCATCTACAGCACATCACACGATTTACGTGCACCTTTAAGTTCTGTACTCGGACTTATTAATCTTGCCGATCTTTCCAACGATCCGGAAGAACTCAAACAATATCACAGTATGATGCGCGAGCGAATCGATAAGCTCGATGAAGTGTTGAAGGAAATTCTCGACTATTCAAAAAACACAAAGGCTGAGATTATTATACAGCGCGTTAACATTCATGCATTAATTCAACAAGCCATAAAAGATATTGAATATTCTTCAGGTGCAGAACGCATCAAAATTGATTTGGATATGCCGACCGATATTGAAATCAATACAGATACTATGAGGTTATGTATTATTTTGAACAACCTTGTTTCGAATGCCATCAAGTACAGCGATCATACAAAGCCCACTCCAACGGTATGCATTGCTGCCCGGCAAGCGGATAAAAACATTGTGATCAGCATTGAAGATAATGGAGAAGGTATTGAACCCCATCATCAAGAAAAGATTTTTTCAATGTTCTACAGAGCCTCAACAAAATCATGTGGCTCGGGTCTTGGGCTTTATCTTGTAAAAGAAGCTGTTGAAAAATTAGGTGGAGCCATTCAGGTAACATCCGAAAAAGGTAAAGGAAGCACGTTTACCGTGACCATGCCTTGCAAATATTCTTTTACCCTACCAGTTGCGTAAACAATCTTTCCAGCATTTCATTTGCATCATTGCATAAACCCGGATGCACTTTCGAAGTTTGTACAATGGTGCTGCGCGTTGATGTAAGCCAGCGAAAACGTTCTGGCATGGATAGCAAACCAATAGGGCCGCCTTGTGGTCCGCCTTCGCAGATGAGTTCGAATGAACGAATATATTTTTTAAGATTATCTATTTCTACTTCACTGCATAAGGCGAGAAGTCGCGCCTCATTTAATTCGATTCGGGATTTGAGAAATTTTTGTTTCGCGCACAATAGTATCACACCCACGTTGAGAAATTCTTCGCGTTCGACTTTCGGCACTACCCGGATAACAGCGTATTCAAATAATTGATTCTCTTGCATGTTGTGCTTCGTTTACAAAAAAATCAGCGTTGGTAATTCGTGTTTGTAAAAATTGAGCGTAAGCATTTCTGTTTTCTTCGCTTGATGCAAACGCACTATCTCTCAACCATTCTCCCGGAATTAATGAAACAATAGAACGAATTCGTTCGGCCGTAAGAATGGAACGAAAAACTTTATCCACCTGTGTTATTTCACTTGCCTTATATAACAATACGTGGTCCTTTATTTTCGGAAAAGGTCGCTGCGGTTGTTGCCAGTCTTGCCATGAGTGATGAAAATAAAGTGATGCACCGTGATCGATAAGCCAAAGTTCTTTATTCCACCACAGCATGTTGGTGTTGCGTGCGGTGCGATCAACATTTAATAATAATGAATCAAGCCAAACAATTTGAGAAGCTAATGTAGCCTCTACTTTTGTCGCGAGCGGATCGAATGTGATAGCACCCGAGAGATAATGCAATCCAAGATTAAGACCCACACTTGCCTTCAGCAGATCTTGAATTTCTTCATCACCCTCAATGCGACCAAAGGCGACATCGAGATTAGCGAATACAATTTCGGGTACACGAAACCCAAGCGCGCGGGCAATCTCTCCTCCAATCAATTCTGCAATTAATGCTTTGCTTCCCTGACCAGCACCGTGAAATTTGAGTACATATAAAAACTGGTCGTCTGCTTCAACGATTGCGGGCAACGATCCGCCCTCACGCAGCGGTGTTACATACCGCGTTACGTTTACTTTTCGAAGAAGAGGGTTGTGTTGATTCATACTTTCGTAGTCTGGCATAAAGCCAGGCATAAAAATACAATTAAAACAAATACAGGATTCACATCAAATGACGGGAAGGCTGGTAGAATTTCCAATGCAAAAACAAATTAAAAGGTAATGCTATGCTTCCTCACGATAAGGACGCGAGAACTAATTAATTTTATTTTTAACTCAATAAACCATTTACATCATCCAGGCGTTTAATGTATGATAACGGCCGTTATCAACATCGATCTGGTATTTAACATTGAGTTGAAACCTTCGCGCTGTTTATGTTTCATTTAAAGAAAGGAGGTACAAATGTCTAGTCCCAAGCAGATTTTATCAAACGAAGTAACATTAACCCATTTCGCAGGTGTCAGCATCTGAGAAGGTAGTTGATCCTCGTACGGTTTTTGTGTTTGATAAAATTGAATGAGGATTTTTTGAAAGATCCGGTCAGCAATGGCCGGATCTTTTTTTTAGAATATTAATCTTAAAATAAAAAGAACAACGAGTAAAATGGCCAGCCACTTGAACCACTGGTTTTGTGAAGGGAATTCATACTGACAAATCGGGCATGTCTTGCTCTTCGCATCAATCTCCATGGCGCAGGAGGGGCATTCTTTTTTCTTCATGATGTAAGTGCTGATCGAATAAAGATAAGTTTCATACGGATTAAATGCCAGACACAATACGTACTTCTCATTTTAGCTCGTCATTGCGAGGAAGTGTCCAGCGTTTCGCGGGACGTACTGTCGAAGCAATCCCATACTATGAAATGCGCACGTTGTAGTGAGAGGATTGCTTCGTCAGCATTTTCATGCTGCGGCATGAAAGCTTCCTCGCAATGACGGCTCCCGTTCGTGGCGAAAAGAATTAATTGTATCCTTGCTTTTGTCCGTCTCCATCAATTACCCTATTTTTCGAAAATTATAAAATCTATACCCACAGTTGTAAGTTGTTCTATGAAGAAACTCATATTTGTCTTACTGGTTGCTCTATTCTCTTTTGGTGCGTCTACTGCACAAGATAACCGAATATCCATTTCACCTGAATTGAACATACCGCTTGGCAAACTTGCCTGGAGCTATAAACCAAGCATGGGTATTCAATTAAACTACGCTCGCATTGGCGACACCGACAGTAAAATCACAAAGGAGGTTGGTTTTTCGGTTAGCTATACTTCGTTGGCACCATTAGCCGACACTTTATACTTTGTTGTTGACAGGGGTGGAGTAGGTGGTGCTGGCATAGGGACGGCCGTATACAGTTCCTTTAAAATGATTCACTTTAAAGGCAACTTTGATTTTGGTGTGCCCATTGTAAAAAAGAAACTTGCTCTCAACTTTGGATTTGGCGTAGGATACCTTCAGGGCATCCGCGATATTTTATTTGAGGATAGTTTTGGTTCAATGGATGGTGTTTCAGAAAATGTTGCGTGGGCAACGCTAGTACCAAAGGTCGGCCTGGAATACAAAATGAGTAAGAACTTTAGCATAGCAACATACTTGTCTTATTCCATCATGATTCAGATGGGGAGTAGTGATCCCGGCTCGCTCGCCTACAATGAAGACACCGGAAAGTTCTATCATTATTATACACCCGGTATATCTCTAAATTATTATTTCTAAATGAGAACTTTAAAACTAAAAGCAATCACTTCTCTTGCACTAATCGCACTTTGGAGCAGTTGTACTGAATCTCCTTTTCTTTCGAAAGAAGAAGTTCATCAAACAGTAGATTCTCTTGAGTTAGAACGATATCCTTTTCATAAAGTGAAAAATGTAGTGGCCATAATAGACAATGATGTTTATTATTTCAGTCGTCTGCATAGTCTTCCAAAAAGACTTACTCAAACACCGAATGACGTGAAGACTCACGTTAAGTTATCTTTTGATAGAACACAGATTGCCTATCAGGACGAAGATGGTCATCCGGTTATCATCCGTGCCGACAATGGTGAAGTGATTGAGACTTTAACGCAATTCGCTTATATCGATCAGATGGACTGGGCAAAAGACCGCATGACATTATACATGCTCTCCGATAGAGAAGTTATGACGTATGGCGAACCCCTTGAAATTATTCAACCGAATAGTCATCATCCATGGGATGAGGTTAAATCATTCTCTATTAATAGCATTGGTGATCAGGCTTATTTCACACAGTACTATGGTGAATACCAAACGCGTTTGCGATTTTATTCCATTAACGAAGATATGGATGACGAGAATGTAAGTTTTGGTGGTGATTCATTCGACTACATTGATTTTTACGATAACACCGGAAACTTTTTAGTTGGCTACAGCGATCCCTTCGAAGATGGATTTGCAAAGATTGCCTGTGTTCAGAGTTATGGTTTCTATTATATATATGAATGGGGCGAAGAACGAATGAATACACCTGCATTTAATCCTGAGCATGAAGTTCTTTTGTATGGAACGTTAGAGAACCAAGTGTATCAAATCAAAGGTGTATACCTTGGCACAGAAGCTTATCAAAGTGATGGTTATTCCGATATTCTTACAAAAGTTCTGGAAGACTACACCAGTGCAACTCCGGTTTATTTGGATTGGGTGCAGTAGGATTCAAATGCACTTTCCCGCAGCCATTGAACCCTCGCAGATCACCCGGATTACTACCGATCTCAAATCTTTCAGTGCATTTTAACTTGGACTTTTGTTGGTAGTGAAATTTCTCTACAAATACTTAATGCTTTGCCCTCACAGATCTGCGAAATCTGCGGGAAAATAACTTTTCGATATCCTATATTGCACGCCAAAATTGGAGAGACGAATTCATGCTGTTTGATTTAGAGAGTGTTACACCCAAAGAACCCACAAGACCCACTTTACCAAAAGGTACTGTTATCGATTATGAAATAGGTTTTCTTTTCAATTTCGCATCCAGTCGCTCTACCAGCTTTGACCTTGAGCCAATACTGATTTATAAACGTCATACTGCATTCGAGTATAAAAGAATTTCGTTGCAAGCGGATATCGCACTGGCTTACCTTCAACCGCTGGATGACGATTTCTAC
>JANODK010000038.1:0-128945 GCA_031412655.1 Chryseolinea sp. | reverse complement strand
GCGTAAAAGTCGTATGCGTTTGTCTACCGAAACTTTTGTTATATTCATGCGATGGGCGCCATTACCTCCTTCCTTCTTGCATTGTCTTTTAGCTTCATTGGTACCAGTCCTCCTGACACACTCAAGTATCATTCAACTTAGTCTTGATAAAAAAATTAGCACAGCGTGGCGCTTTGGTATTGCCGCCTCCATTGTTGAATATCCATACTCCTGGCTTACTGTCAAGTTTGAAGACCTCATTACTTCGTCCACAATCATCACTGATAATATTCGACTGATCACAGCGGTTATAATGCTAACGGTTGGGGCGCTTACATTGCGGTCAGCAAATAAACCATCAGATTTTGAAGAAAAATTTAAGTCAAGTGGTTTTCGGAGAGGTGTTTTGCTAGGCATTCTCAATCCACTCGCATTGCCCTTTTGGTAGGCACAACGGGTTATCTACATGGTCAGCATTGGATAGACCTTTCATCAACATTAAGCTTACATTACTATCTGTTAGGAGCCTCCCCTGGCGCACTCGCAGTCTTTATGCTATTTGCTTATCTCGCGCAGCGCATTCTATCTGAGTTTCAGCAAAGTCATCGCGTAAAGAAAATTCCGGGATACATCTTACTGGCCCTGGGCTGTTATGCCTTTGTCAAATACTTAATTTAGTTCTTATGCTTTACAAGTAGCTAAGGCTGCTGTTAGGCTCAGTAACATCAAGCTGTGCAGCCGCTCCATGTATCCACGCCAGATTTGGATTTTCATGACCAATGGGGAAGTTAAATGCGATTGGAAATTGGAATGATAAAGTATGATTCAGAATAATTCCCTCCATAGTTTCACCAAATTTTAACTCTGTATCTTTTATGTCGGTCATGTAACCAACAACTAATCCGTTTAACTTGTTGAACTTACCCGCTCTCTTTAGTTGAACCATCATCCGATCAAGCTTGTACAAATATTCACCTATCTCTTCAATGACTAAAACTTTTCCATCCGTATCAAGTTCATTGACAGTGCCTATCGAATCAACTAACAAGGAAAGATTTCCACCAATCAATTGCCCTGTTGCTTTGCCTGTTCTATTTGATGGACATAAATTCACCAAAAAATGCTGAGGCTCACCAAATAGTATTCTTCGTAAACTCTCTATCGAATCTGCTGATTCAGTTTTTGAAAACAAAATGGGCATTGTACCGTGAGCGCTCGCTACATTAATTTTGAAAAGCTTTAAATGAAATGCAGTAATATCGCTAAAACCAACAACCCACTTTGGGCTCTTCAGAAAAGTAGTAAAATCAAGTTGATCCAATATTCGAGTTGATCCATAGCCACCTCGTGCGCAAATGATGGCACGAATAGAAGTATCATCCATCATCGACTGAAAATCAAAGAGACGTTGTGAATCGGTCCCGGCTAAGTAAGAATGATCATTGCTGAACACGTTTTTCGCCAACACAACCTGAAGTCCCCATGCTTTAAAGAAATCAATAGAAGCTTCAATATCACCGGGCTTTATTTTTCGGCCTGGGCCTACTATTCCAATCTTGTCGCCACGTTTTAAAAAAGGAGGTTTAATCATATACCCGTGTTTTAGATTTGGCAGGATTGGTCATACAAGTTAAGAATGGATCACAGAACCTAATTTTATCTCAAGAAAAAAGAATTCATAATTACTACACGCTTTTACAAATAAAAAAAGCCTCACGTGAATGAGGCTTTTTTTAGTAAATCGATAAAGATTACTTAGGCGTAGTTGGTGCTGGTATTGGTGCTATTGTTACACCCATGTGTTTTAAAACCAGGTCCGAGATATCCATTTTCTCATCGCCATAAAGAATGACGTCCAATCCACCAACTTGTTGATTCAGGATGAATGAGTAACCATTTTCTTTTGCTACCGCTTCAATTGCTTTTCCTATCTTTTCGTAAACAGGAGTCATAAGTTGATTCGATTTATTCTGGATAGTGGTTTGAGCATCTTGCTGAAGTTTCTCGATGTTCTGTTGTTGCTGTGTTAACTCACGCTCCGTGTTCTGACGAACGGCATCAATCATGGTTTGTCCGTTTTTTTGATAGTCAGCCAATTCAGTCTGAAATCTTTTAACTTTAGCATCAAGCTGAGTTTTCAATTGAGCCTCTAACGATTTCAGTTCAGCATCTATTTGTTTGGCCTCCGGCATTTGGCTGAGTATATAATTTGCATCAGCGTATCCTACTTTCGTTACCGTTTGGGCTTGTGAAGCGAATGTTATTAATCCGAACACAGCAAGTAATACAAGTTTTCTCATCACTATTTATTTTAATCAATTTAGTTTTTAACCTTATCATTCGGATCGCCAAGCCCGAGTTCATCTAAAACAAAGTCGGTGTAGTCAAAGCGGGGGTCAGTGTAAATCATTACTAACTCTCCTGCTTTATCAAACACAATGGCAAGGTTGTTTTGCTTTGCTACCTTATCTACTGCATCCCAAACTTTATCTTGTATGGGTTTGATCAACTCCTGCTTCTTCAAAAAAAACAAACCGCCAAACCCAAACACTTTCTTTTGATACTCCTTTAACTCTGCTTCCTTTTTTTGAATGGCCTCCGTGCGTTCTTTGCGCATGGCTTCCGTTAGCAACACTTGCTCGGCTTGAAGTGAACTATACTGAGCCTCAATCTTTTTTGCCATTCCCTGAATTTCCTTCTCCCAGGCTTCTGATAGCTGACTTATTTCATCCTGCGCCTTACTATAGTCTGGCATTTTTTTAAGGATAAAATCGGTATCAATGTACCCGAACCTCTGAGCGTTGACAAAATTCAGGCCGAAAATGAGAAAAAAAATTGTAATTAAACAAACCCTCATATTATCTGATTTGCTGACCAATTGTAAAGTGGAATTGCGATCCGCTGATGGAGCCTCTGCCATTCAAAGGTACCGTATCAAAACCATACGCCCAGTTTAGTCCAATTAAACCAAATGCAGGCATGAAGATACGGGCACCAAAACCAGCCGATCGATAAACTTTAAACGGATTAAAATCACTATTATTTCCCCAATTGTTTCCTGCCTCCGTGAAAACAAGCCCGTAAATAGTTGCGGCATTTCCTGTAGAAACCGGATATCTAAGTTCGAGACCAATTTTTTCATACGCTACACCACCCAACTGCTGTTGACCATTTCCTGGCTGATAGGCTGGAGGTGTAATAGAGTTATCCTCGTACCCTCGCAAGCCAATAATATCTTTACCCAAAACGAATGAATTGAATCCTCCAGCCAATCCTGCTCCACCCATAACAAAGCGTTGAAAAGGCCCTTGTGGGATATCTCTATTATAGGTTCCAATAAATCCAAAATGTGCCTTTGCCTCAAGTACCAACTTCTTTTTACTATCTAAAGCCAGATAGTATTTAGCATCGAACATCCACTTATGATATTCCTGCCATCTGTTTATCTCTTCAAGCGATGCCTGATCATAATCTATGCCGTTAAAGGCAGAGTAAGGAGGCGTAAGGGTTAAGCTCAAAGAAATAGTAGAACCTTGTGTGGGGTACATCTGGTTGTCGATGCTATTTCTTGACAATGTTGTATTGAATGTTATAGCACGCGATTTACATGTAAAGCATCCAATTTGACTTTGATATTGAGTCAGATTGGTTATAGAATATATCTCATACGAAAGTGAATTTGTAAGCGTAAAGTAATTATCAGGCCACTCCAATAAACGACCCAGACCAATTGTAAAATTGTCTGCGGTTAAGCCCGAGTTTAAATCATTAAAGTTCGTTGAGGTGGCGCTCGTATATCGAGACAGTGACCTTACATAACTTACACTTAGAGAATGAGGCTTTCTTCCTCCAAACCAAGGCTCTGTAAATGAGAAGCTATAACTCTGAAAAGATTTTCCGTTTGCCTGCATTCGAAGCGAAAGGCGTTGGCCGTCACCAACTGGCAATGGCTTCCATTTTTCAAAATGCGGAATATTTCTTACAGAGAAGTTATTAAACGTAAGGCCTAAAGTTCCAACAAAACCATAGAATCCTCCCCATCCACCGGAAAGCTCAACCTGATCGTTCGATTGTTCTTCCACCTGCCACTCAATGTCTACAGTACCCTTTGCCGGGTTTGGTTGTAGATTTTGACCTACTTTATCAGGAGCAAAATAGCCCAGCTGTCCAAGCTTCTGTTGGGTTCTTATAATATCTGATCTTCTGAATTTTTGTCCAGGGATTGTGCTGAGTTCTCTTCGGATAACGTGGTCGCTTGTTCGATCATTGCCGGTTATGGTAACCTCATCAATTGTTGCCTGCTCGCCTTCAAAAATTCGCATCTCTACATCAATGGAATCGCCTGTTACGGCAACTTCAATGGGATTGATTCGGAAGAAAAGATATCCATCGTCCATGTACAGACCACTAATATCAAGCCCTTTCGGGTTGAAAGAAAGTTTTTTCTGAATCAGCTCGTTATTGTAAACGTCTCCCTTGCTAATGCCCAAAACCGAATTGAGTTGTTTATCGGAATAGATAAAGTTACCTGTCCAGATGATGTTGCGGAAATAGTATTTAGGACCTTCATCTATTTTAAAATCAATGTTAATCATCTGATCATTGAAAGCATAAATAGAATCCGAAACGATAGCAGCATCACGGTAACCCTTGGCATTATAATATTCGATGACCTTTTGCTTATCCGCTTCGTATTCGGCTTTGATGAACTTTGATCCTCCAAAAACATTAGGCTTTACGTTATCGTGTAAAAACTCTACTACCCGAGGCCAGCCTACCGTGTAACTTGAATCAAAATATTCTTTTGGGTTAAATGAAAACACATATTTCATAATGGTTCTATGCAACACAAAGCGAGGACGCTCATGCGTTTTTTTCATTTTCGATTTAAGCTTGGAGGGTGGAATGGCTTTGCTCCCATTAAAAGTGATTTGATTAATCTTAACTTTCGATTTTGGGTTAACAACAATTTTTAATTTTATTCCATCCTGATTAATACTGTCACGGTCTTGTGTAATTTTTACTTCGGTATTCAGAAATCCTTTCTTCTCAAAATGTTTTTTAACAGCAAGTTCAGTGTTCCGCACTAATGCGTCATTCACAATTTTTCCCCGAATCAGCTTTAAGTCTTCTTTCAGACTTGTCTCTTGTGATTTCCCAATTCCTGTAAAATAAAATCCGGTAAGGCGAGGTCGTTCAGAAAGTAAAATGGTGAGGAAAACACTTTCTCCTTCAATCTTGCTTACACTTATGGTTGCATCGCCAACTAATCCGTGTTTCCAAAGGCTTCGAATTGCATTTGAGATTGCGTCTCCGGGTATTTTGATTTTATCCCCAACCTTTAAACCGGTTAACGATACCATTGCATTTTTATCCAGCACATTCAAGCCTGTGACTTCAATGGCCGCTATATAATATTCCGTTGGCTTCGCATAGTTAAGCGAGTTGTCTCCCGCTGCACGATCGCGACTTCTTCTAAACTGTGACCACCCACTGAATGAAATACACAGGAGAATAACTATGAATAAAACTCTTCTCATCAACTTACCGGGTTCAATTGTTCACTTGTTTTTCCAAATCTGCGTTCGCGTTGTTGATAGGACCAAATCGCTTCATATAAATGTTCTTTCCTGAAATCAGGCCAGAGAGTAGGGGTTATAAATAACTCCGTATAAGCAATCTGCCAAAGCAGAAAGTTACTAATCCGTAATTCGCCACTGGTTCTGATCAACAATGCCGGATCTGGGATGCCTGAAGTCTGCAAATAGTTCTCAAATAAGCTCTCATTTATAGCTTCATCCTGAACCTTGCCATTTTTTACATCCAGCGCAAGCTTCTTTGCCGCCTGTGCAATTTCCCATCGTCCACTATAGCTTAGTGCTAATGTTAGCACCAGTTTCTTGTTTGCCTTGGTTTCATTCATGGCCCAACTCAAATTGTCCTGACAATTCGAAGGTAAGTGAGTGGTATTCCCAATGGTAATCAGCTTCACCTGATTGTCCATAAGGGTTTTTATTTCGCTTTTGATTGTGCTCACCAGCAACTCCATAAGGCCATCAACTTCCTCCTTTGGCCTTCCCCAATTCTCAGTTGAAAATGCATAGAGCGTTAAATATTCAACACCTAATTCAGCGCAGCCCTCTGTAACATCTTTTACAGCTTGAATGGCATTGCGATGACCAAAAATCCGCAATGCTCCCTTCTTCTTTGCCCATCGCCCATTGCCATCCATGATAACGGCAATATGACGTGGTAAATTTTGGGGGTCAATATGTTCCTTTAAAGAGGCCACAGGGGTGCAAAACTAGCAAAAAGTGTGGTTAATAATGAATTAGCACTGTGGATAAAAAATCGGCTTACTTATAGGGATTTTTCGGGCAGGGAATATCATAAAATGCACGAGTTACAGTAATGCCAACAAAGTAATACGAATCATTATCGTTAGGATTCCCCGATTGGTAATTCTTGCTGAAGATGTCCCCATCTGAAACATTATCAAGATAATCGAAAAAGGTTTTACGTACACCAGCCTCTAAAGAGAAATACCATTTTGGATTGTAGACATACTTTAAACCGATACCAAAGGGTATGGCGAATTGTATATTACTATACTCTTTTGTTTTCTGAATATTGCCCGAAAAACCAAACAGACCCATGCCCGCAAAAGCATAAGGGGTAAATCGAACAAATCGTTTAGTTTCACGCCAGTTTAAAAAGTGATACTCTGCAACACCTGATGCCTCTAGTAGAAATAAGTTGAACGATGCGTTTCGCTGAGTAGCAAATGGATCGATTGGTTTCTCAGAAGCGCCAATTTTTCCAGCCGTAATAGATGTTCTAAAACTTACGACACGATTAATGTTTGCGCGATAAAAGACGGTAGCTGCAGGCTTTGAAAATTTGAAATTATAATTTCTAACTAAGTCTCCTGTATACGTAAATGTCCCTAAGCCAAAGCCCACCTCAGAGCGCTGGGCTTGAACTCGTTGAAAGATCAGACCAAAAAAAAGAATGAGAGCTACTTTTTTAAAGGATAAGAAAGTCATTATCTGAACTTAGCCCTGTGAAAGGTTTTGCCTAAGATGTATGTAACCTTAAAAGTTGTCACCATATAAATGTCCCTATCTTTTCTTTCGCCTCTCTTATTATTTGGAGACTCGCTTCCATACCCCGGGACAACCGTATATAGTTGTCCATTCCTTCCAACATAAGCAGGATCTGTCGGAGTCATTACTTCATTTGTCCTATAAGATAACGCTTCAGCAACTTTATCGCCATTAAACACGCCAAGGTCTACATAGTTCTTACTTACGTCATCCAGGTAATCAGTAAAAGTATATCGGAAACCTAATTCAGCAGCCAAATCTATTACTTCATTTATTCTAAAACGCACACCAATACCTCCTGGTATGGCAATCTGGAATAATTTATATTCTTTAATTCCATAGTTGGAATCTGTTGGATCCAAAGTTGCATACTGCCCTTCTGTTCCAAAGTCACGAAGGTTTACCCATTTCCCCGCATTAGGAAGTGTTGAGCCATCCAAGGCTAACGCTGGTACCTGCGCTTGTGGGTTATGGAGAAAACCAGCGACTCCCAAATAAACATAGGGAGTCCATTTTACACGACTAATGTAGGTTGACATGTTTTCAAAAAGATCAAAACTTGCAACAACTGAAAGCTCTTTGATTCGATTTCTGAATGAAAGATTCCTTCGGTACCTAAAAACTCCATTTTCTGCGTCACCTGCATCTGCCGAGCTCGCATCCGAACCTTTAAGTGTCCCGTACATAAAACCAGCAGTAAGTGTATAGCGGGGACCAAACCGGTGAGAAAATGAAACTCCTATTGCAGGTCTAGTAAATGATATGTCTGTACTTAACGGGCCTGATTTTGGAGAGAGGTCACCATAGTAATTTAATGCATTAAGGGAAATCCCAACTGCGTTATACTTATTGTTAGCACTGAATCCTTGTTTCCTTCCTCGATAACTGGAGATTCTTCTGTTATTTTTCTTTATGTTTTTGCGATTCATTTGGGCAAACGAATCATTAGCTGTTAACAATATAACAAGGGCTAGGAAGAGGTATAATGTCTTTCTCATTTCAATAGAAATAAGTAGTTAAAAATCAGTGAACTACAAATGTACTAAAAATCAATTACGTATATCTAAGCCCCAGTTCAACTTTTGACGCAATGTCTTGAAATAGTGATGGTCTTCTAATTGAATCAGGTTCACTTTAAAATCGGCTTTCGTCACTTTCAATTTTATACTGGAATCAACAGAAGCTATTCTGGAATCGAGTGAAACCAGGAAACGCTTGCTTCTTCCTTCTATTTGAAAGGTGATTTCTGAACTATCGGATACAACAATGGGACGCACAGTAAGTGTGTGCGGGCTCACAGGTGTAATCACAAAATTTCCGGAACGAGGAAAAATTAAAGGGCCTCCGCAGCTCAATGAATAGCCCGTGGAACCCGTTGGGGTTGATACAATAATTCCGTCAGCCCAATAGGAATTTAGAAATTCTCCATCGATGAATGTGTGGATTGTAATCATGGATGAAGTATCCTTCTTCATCACAGTGAAATCATTGAGGGCGAAATTCAGTTTGCCAAAAATTTCTTTGTTTGACTGAAGTCGCAGCACGGCTCGTTTATCTAATGAATAATTACCTTCAAAAACATTTTCCAAAACCCGATCAGTTTCTTCCTGGTTTATAGTGGCCAGGAATCCAAGCCTGCCTGTGTTGATACCCAGGATAGGGGTCTGAAATAATCCTATGTGTGTTATGGATTCCAGCAGGGTGCCATCACCTCCAATACTAATAAACAGACCAACGTCTTTAAAAGCATGGCCTGGCTCGTAAGTTTTGAATTTTATTTTTTTGAATAACGGACTTTTAAGAAACTTACTAAAGTCAGATGAGACAATGATTTCAGCTTTCTGTCGCGTAAGGATTTCAAATATATGAGCAATGAATGCCGCAGACTGACGCTTAAACTCTTTACCGTGTACAGCTACTTTCATTCAGAATTTGTTTGGCGTTTTGTTTCAGTCTGATGACGATTAAAGATAGCAGGGAAGTGCTAAAGCACAATGAAAGGAGGTTAATTAAATATCGAGGTAGCGGAGCAGCATATCGATGCGATCTTGCTCATCTCCTCTGGGTTTGGTTTCCTGATATCGACCGATTACTCTGTAGTTGAATCGTTCCAATGTTGCCACAATACGCGAGAGGTCAACCTGATTGATCTTCAAGGTTAACCTTAGTTTGGCTGTGTCAAGGGGATCTTCTTTTACAATACTGCTTAATATTTTAGCATGATTCTCCTCTACTAAACGTGCTATTTCTGCTAGTGAATAATCAACATGATTCATTGACAACACTAAAATACCTCCAGGTAATTGGACGGCCGCTGTTTGAGCGAATGAAGTGAGTGTATCTTGAACGGTAATTATACCCGCATAGGTTTGATCTTCATTCAACACAGCAACCATTTGAAGCTTGTGATCAGCTGCTACCTTCAGTATATCGTAGAAGTGCGTGTCGAGATGAACATAGCAGTTTAGACCTACCAGATTAAAATCTTTTACGAGTTGTTCAATGTCGTTGGTCTCAAGGATAATTTCTTCTGAAATGAATCCCAATAACTTATCATTGTCCACAACAGGCATGTAACTGCAACGAAATTCTTCCATCCAGACAATGGCTTTATGCGCATCGTCTGTTCCCTTCAGTGGGGGAATCATGTGGTTAATTAAGTCTTCTGCTATCACGCTCTGCTTTGTTAAATAACCAGAAAGTCTTCTACAAGTTCATTGAATTTTTCAGGGTGCTCCATCATGGGTGCATGGCAGCATTTGTCAATAAATTTTAATTCTGAGTTTGGAATGAGCCGATTAAATTCATGCGCAACCAGCGGAGGTGTAATCGTATCATTCAATCCCCAAACCAACAATGTAGGTGCTGTGATACTTGGTATTTCATCGGCCATGTTGTGACGCTGTGCCGATTTAGCAATGGCCACAATACGAAGACACTTTGGAATGCTATTCGTTATTTCAAATACCTCATCAATCAATTCTTTCGTGGCAACATTCGGGTCATAGAAGGTATAGGCCACTCTTTCACGAATATATTCGTAGTTGCCGCGCTTCGGATATGATCCACCCATTGAATCTTCAAACAGTCCAGAACTTCCTGTCAGAATCAGCTTCTTTACCTTATCCGGGTTTTTAAGTGTATAAATCAAGGCGATGTGGCCACCTAAGCTATTGCCCATGATGATCATATCTTCAAGTTTTTTCTGAGCCACAAAATCTTCTACAAACTTTCGTAGCCCTTCCAGGCCTGCTTCCCGAATCGGCATCTCATAAATCGGAAGCATGGGTATAATTACGTGAAAGTTTTTTGAGAAGCGATCGACTACACCCTCCCAATTACTCAATGCTCCAAACAAACCATGAAGCAACAAAAGCACCCTACCTTGCCCCTCATCAACATACTTAAAATTACCTTCTTCTTTTATTTTGATCTCCATGTTCTCATTCTCGGGGATAAGTAAGGGATTTTTTTTTACAGAACGAAACGATTTTAAACAATCGCGATCCTTGTTAAAGGATCAGACTTGCAATTAAATGTGTTCTCGATCCTTTTTTTGATGTAGGTGTACCATTTGCTTCTGCTATACCTTCAAGGTTAGGTACTTTGGTGTGGTGGCAATGATCCGTGTGTTCCCAGAAGGTTTTCAAGAAGAGTTTATTAATAGTTCAACTAAAGGCTAACTAAAATGATCGAGTTAAAGGTATTCCTACTTTTCTCCTTCTGGTGCTCGTTGATTGGTTACTGAGGCATGCAAAACAATCTTCCCGACTATAAATGACCAAAAGATTCTTCATTCAGGGTGTTCGTTAACTTTAAAATTAGGCAAATATGGTTAGAACGGGGCTTTGGGAATTAATTCATTAATATTTTTTGTTTTCGTGGGCGAGCGCATAATTTTGCGCATCTTTTATCAAACACAGAAACTACTATGGCTAAGAATAAAAAGGCAAGTTCAAAGAAAGTGGTTGCGAAAGCAAAAAAGACACCTGCCAAAGCAAAGAAACCAACTGCTAAAAAGGTAGCACCTAAGAAAGCCGCCAAGAAGCCTGCTCCTAAAAAACCAGTAGCAAAGAAGGTGGTTGTTAAAAAGGTAGTAGCAAAAAAAGCAGCTCCTAAAAAAGTAGCAGCTCCGAAGAAAGCAATTGCACCGAAAAAAATAGAAAAGCCAGTAGTGAAGAAAGTAGAGAAAGAAGTGGTAGCTAAAGTAGTAGCACCTGTCGTTAAAAAATCGCCTCCGCAATTGAATATTTTCCCTATCCTTAATCAGCGTCCGATTGCTCACAAGCAAGTGAACGCTCCTTCTGCAAAAGATGAAAGAACACGCTACTCAGAAGGCGAACTTCAAGAATTTGAAGCATTGATTAACAAAAAATTAGATAAAGCCCGCGAGGAATATCATATTCTAAAGGATACCCTCAATCGTACCAACGATGAAGGAACGGATGCAACATCAGGTGGGAATACCAAAGTTTTAGAAGATGGTGCTGAAACAGCTGAGAAAGAAAACTTAAGTCAATTGGCAGGCCGTCAACAGAAATTCGTTCAGAACTTAGAGAACGCACTTATCCGAATTAAGAACGGTACGTATGGCATTTGCTCTGTAACCGGAAAATTAATTCCGAAAGACAGATTGATTGCAGTGCCTCACACCACTCAGTCGATCGAAGCGAAAATGATGCAGAAAGACTAGGATAATATCCTTACTGTATTAGTTCGTTGAGACGCGATTGCTTATCTTCCTTCACCTATAATTATCAGCACCTTGGATTTCTTACAGAACCATATTGAAGCCCTTATCTTTTGCTCGCCAAGTCCGATCAAAACACTCGATATCAAATCATGCTTGTCAGAAATGTTTAATGCCGATGTTCCGGAAGAAGATATCACTGGTGCCATCCAACGCTTAGAAGAAAAGTTTGTAGGTGAGGAGTTCGCCTTCCAATTGTTTAAAACTGCGGGGGGTTATCAGTTTTTAACCAAGCCGGCTTACCAAGCCAGCATCGGTATTATGTTGAAGCAGCAATCGAAAAAGAGACTGTCGACTTCAGCGATGGAAACACTTTCCATTATTGCCTACAAGCAGCCTATTTCAAAAACAGAAATTGAAAACATCCGTGGTGTAAATTGTGATTACGCTGTTCAGAAATTGGTAGATAAAGGCTTGATCGAAATTACAGGCAAAGCTGAGACAATCGGCCGACCAATGTTATATGGTACTACTTCAAAATTCATGGAGTATTTTGGCATTAACGATTTAATGGAGCTTCCTACTCCGAAAGACTTTACAGGAGAAATCAATACGATCGGGGAAAATCCCGAATTAAAAGACACAGATGCCCAGATCTAATTCAACCGGTCCATCAAAAGGACGCAGAACATCAACCTCACGTCCCGACTCAGCCGGTAGATCGGGTGGAAAAAGATCCACAGACAAGCCCTTCAAAAAATCAAGCAAGCCTGGAGGTAAATCCTTTGGGAAATCCAGTGGCGACAGTTCATTCGGAAGAGATAAAAAATCTTCAGGAGGTCCACGCTCATCCTCATCCGGACCGTATAAAAAATTCGACAGAAAAGATTCTTCCGAAAAACCAGCGTATGGTAAGCCATCTTTTGGAACTAAGAAGGCATTCTCTCCGCCCTCGTCTGATAGCGACAAACCTTTCAAAAGAGCAGAGAAGAGTGGCGATGGAAAATATTTGAGCAAAAGCGAAAAGGCCTTCAAACGCTTCGATCCTAAATACGACACACGCAAACCTGATTACGAAAAGGGCGAGCTTGAAACTCCTCAAAAAGGCAGTAGAGGAGGTTCAGGTTTTACAAAGAAGAGTGACGATTCATCGTTCGAAAAACCATTTAAGAAATTCGATTCACGCAAGCCGGCATTTGATAAGAGCTCACCTTCCGATAAAAAATCTTTCAGCAAATCGGATTCACGTAAACCTCGTTTTGATAAAGATGCACCGTCTTATCCAAAGAAACGTGTAGGAGGTTCTTCGTTTCAAAAAGATGAACCGGTTAAGCGCACATACAAGAGAAGAGAAGAAAATGCTGAGGGCAAGACTGGATTCTTCCGCAAGGAAAAAGTCTTCAAATCAGACAGAACAGATAAAGGCAGGTTAGATAATCCTGAAACATCTGCACCGGGGGATGGCAAAATCAGGTTGAACCGATTCATTTCAAACAGTGGCGTTTGCTCAAGAAGAGAAGCGGATAAGCTGATTGAAATGGGACTGATTTCCGTAAATGGAACCACCATTACTGAGTTAGGCTATAAAGTAAACATGACAGATGAAGTTCGTCACGAGAACAAAGTGCTTACTGCAGAAAAACCTGTCTATATCCTGATGAATAAACCGAAAGGTTTTTTAACCACCACTGCCGATCCCCAAGAGCGAAATACAGTGATGCACATATTAGGTAGTTCTGTGAAAGAACGTGTATATCCTGTCGGTAGGTTAGATAGAAACACAACTGGTTTATTGTTGCTGACAAATGATGGAGACTTGGCGGACAAGCTGATGCACCCTTCATACAAGGCAAAGAAAATTTATAAAGCAGAGCTTGATCGCCCTCTTACTAAAGCAGACTTCCAAACTATCTTAGAAGGTGTGCGCCTTGAAGAAGGTCGAGCAATGGTAGATGATCTTGCTATTATATCAGAAGATAAAAAAACGGTTGGCATCGAATTGCATATTGGATGGAATCGGGTTGTTCGCAGAATTTTTGAATCGCTTCAGTATGATGTTGTGAAACTCGATCGTTCTGTTTATGCAGGTCTCGACAAAAAAGATTTAAGTCGTGGACAATGGCGTTTTTTGAAACGTGAAGAAATTGTAATGCTGAAGCACTACAAATAGAGCAGGTAATTTTATATGAATCAATAAAAACTCTTTCTTTAGCAGAAGGAGTTTTTTTATGCCATATGAGGTTGAAAATCAATTCTCTCTTCTAGGGACGTGCTAAAAATCCTCTTTAGCAGGCACAAAAAAACCTCCAGCAAGGGAGGCTTTTGAGTGGTGATGGAGGGAATTGAACCCCCGACACAAGGATTTTCAGTCCTTTGCTCTACCAACTGAGCTACATCACCGAAAAATGAGGCACAAAAGTATGTAAATTTATATGCCATGCAAAACTGCTTGCCGATTTATTAGTTTTTAAATATGACGTAGTTTTAGCGATTCGAAATACTATGATTCAACAGATACTCTTTCTTGTCACCCTGGTCGTTGCCACTTTTTTCATTTACAAACGTGTTGTTCGTATTCGCGCGAACATCAATCTGGGGAAAGCATTAATCATAAATGATCGCAAACCAGAACGCTTTCAAAACATGATGATGGTAGCTTTCGGCCAGAAGAAAATGTTCAAGCGAATTATACCCGCAATACTTCACTTCTTCATTTATGTAGGTTTCTTAGTTATCAATCTCGAAGTACTCGAATTTGTGATCGATGGAGTCGCAGGAACACACCGGATTTTTGCTCCATACCTTGGAGGATTTTATAATGTATTGATGAACATCTTTGAATTCCTTGCTATGGCCGTTTTGCTGGCGTGTGTTGTGATGTTGATCCGAAGAAATGTTTTGCGACTAAAACGATTCTGGTCTGCCGAGATGACTTCGTGGCCAAGGCTAGATGCAAATCTTATTTTGATTACTGAAATCGTTTTGATGTGCGCCATCATGGTAATGAACGCGTCCGACCAAATTTTACAAGGACGCGATGAACATTATACTGCAACAGGCTCATTATTCTTTTCGTCTTTCCTCACATCAACACTCGAACACTTCAACACTTCAACACTTATCTTCATTGAGCGCTTTGCCTGGTGGTTTCACATCATTGGTATTCTTGGTTTTTCTATTTACATAACCTACTCCAAGCACCTTCACATTTTCATGGCATTTCTAACTACATATTATGCTAAGTTGGAAGTGAAGGGGCACATCAATAATATGCCTGTCGTAACAAATGAGGTAAAGTCGATGCTTGGGCTTGCTGATTCAACTGCAGTTCCTGCTGGAGAGCCAGGTCGCTTTGGTGCCAAAGATGTAAACGATCTTTCCTGGAATAATTTGCTTGCAGCCTATTCATGTACGGAGTGTGGAAGATGTACTTCTGAATGTCCAGCGAATCTCACAGGAAAAAAACTTTCTCCCCGGAAGATTATGATGGATACACGTGATCGTATGGAAGAAGTTGGGAACAGCTTAGCAATTGGAGGAACAGGACTAGCGGATGGCAAATCTTTACTTGGCGATTACATAAGCAAAGAAGAAATCAATGCCTGCACAAGTTGTAATGCTTGTGTTGAAGCTTGTCCAATTATGATTAATCCTTTGGAAATTATTGTCGAGTTGAGACGATATGTAGCGATGGAGGAATCCGGTTCGCCTGCTCAATGGAACAGCATGTTTCAAAACATCGAAACCAGCTTTGCCCCCTGGAAATTTTCTCCGGCTGATCGGTTTAACTGGGCAAAAGACTCCACAAAATAAATTCATAGCAAACGTAAAATCGTACTTCGAAAATCTAAAATCTTAAATTGTATTTTATGAACGTTCCAACCCTGGCCGAGCTTACATCAAAAGGAGAAACTCCCGAAGTATTGTTTTGGGTAGGCTGTGCCGGTTCGTTTGATGATCGTGCCAAACGTGTAACAAAAGCCTTTGTAAAAATCCTTGAAGCTGTTGGGACAAAGTTTGCTGTGCTTGGTACCGAGGAAACCTGCACGGGTGATCCGGCAAGGAGAGCAGGTAACGAATTTCTTTTTCAAATGCAGGCGATGAGCAACATTCAGGTAATGAATGGATATGGTGTTAAAAAAATTATCACGGCTTGTCCGCATTGTTTTAATACGATCAAAAATGAATACCCGGAGTTGGGCGGAAATTATGAAGTGATTCATCACTCTACCTTTTTACAACAACTCATCAGTGACGGAAAAATCGTTTTGAAAGAAGGTGGTTCATTCAAAGGGAAAAAAATTACGTATCACGACTCCTGCTACTTAGGGAGAGCCAATAATATTTACGAAGCACCGCGTGCCGTTCTCGAAAAACTAGACGCTGATCTGGTTGAAATGAAACGCTGCAAAACAACAGGTTTATGTTGTGGAGCGGGTGGTGCACAAATGTTCAAGGAACCTGAGAAGGGGAATAAAGACATCAACATTGAGCGTGCTGAAGAGGCCCTTGCAACCGGAGCAACAACAATTGCTGTTGCCTGTCCATTTTGCATGACCATGATGAGTGATGGCGTAAAAAACAAAGAGCGCGAAGCTCAGGTAAATGTTAAGGACCTGGCAGAACTTATTGCCGAAGCCCAAGGTTTAATCTGATACATGCTTCGCTTGGCTCCTTGTGAGACTAAGTCATAAAGAACTAAATATGTTTGTTCCATTTCAATCATTGCCCGACTATTCCAGAATCTGGATCTATCAGGCGAATAAAAAATTAGATTCCAAGTCTGTTGCTATACTATCCGAAACCTTAAAAACGTTTACAGAAAAATGGCTGGTTCACGGACAACCCATGCACGCTTCTTTTGATATTCGTTTCGATCGCTTTGTTATCCTAGCAGCAAACGAAGGTATCAATGCATCAAGTGGTTGCTCGATTGATAGCTCGGTGAGGACATTAAAAGAAGTTGGTCATGCATTACAGCTTGATTTCTTTGATCGAAGGGAGGTGGCTTTTAAAAATGGAGATGATGTTCTCTTACTAAACATCAGTACATTGAAAAACAGTTTATCAAAGGGTGATTGGAATGCTGATACATTGGTGTTCCAAAATTTGATAGCTGAAAAAAGTCAGTTGGATACGGCTTGGATAATATCGGCTAAAGCATCCTGGTTGAAGCGGTATTTACCCCATGAAACAGTGGCGCAGTGAACAACATTATTTTGTAGCTTTAGCAACATTTAAAAACGTTATGAGCGGAAAAAATTTTTCTTTGTTGATTATCGTGATTTTGCTTGTCTCGTGCAGCGCAGAGAAAAAGGCGATTAAGTCATTTAACTCGGGCAAGTACCAAAACTCGATCGACCAATTTAAGAAACTAGCCAATAGTAGCAATACGAATACCTCCGCTCGTTCCAATTATTTTATTGCTGAATCGTATCGTCTATCGAATCGAACAAAAGAAGCTGAAGCTTATTATGCAAAGGCGGGGGGACGCGGTATCAACAAAGATTCTATTCAGTTTTACTATGCTGAATCTCTTAAGGCCAATGGCAAATACGAAGAAGCAAAAAAAGAGCTTGAAGAATTGGCGGCCAACACGCCCATTAATGGATTGAAAGACCGATCACGTGCTGCAATTAATGGCATTGATTACATCACCAAGTTAAATGAGAAGCCAAGCTATTATAAGGTTAAGAACCTTGAATCCATCAACACCACATTCAGCGAATACTCTCCGGTGTTTCTCAATAACGAATTATATTTTACCTCCTCTCGATCAAACAGCAAGATCTATGAAGCTACAGGTACGCCTTACAGTGATCTTTATAAAGCAGCTTCTCGCGGAGCGAATGTAGATGTAGCAACCATCGCCAAGCTCCCTGCCATCATCAACGATGAAATTAGAAATGAAGGTTGCATTACGTTCACACCCGATGGCAAGACAATGGTGTTCGCCAAAGGAAATACAGAAAAGAAAAAAGGTCTTGACTTTGATGTCGATTTATACATTGCGCGTTTTCGTAACAACGAATGGACAGAACCAATCCCTATCAATATCAACACTGTAATAAAAGGCCCGCTGGATCCGGAAGCGATGAATAGAAGTTGGGATTCATCCCCAGCATTTAGCCAGGATGGAAGAACGCTTTATTTCGCTTCAAACAGAAAGGGAGGATATGGTGGCACTGACATATACTCAGCTCAAATGGATACTCGCGGTCGATTCTCAAAAGTTAAAAACCTCGGACCAGAAATCAATACTCCCGGGGACGAGTCATTCCCCTATGTTGCTGAAGATGCTAAACTTTACTTTTCTTCCGATACTCATCCGGGTTATGGAGGCTTGGATATTTTTGTTGTAAAACGTGCGAATGGAAAAACATCTATTGAGAACTTAGGGCAACCTGTTAATTCTACGGGCGATGATTTCGGAATTTTTCTTTTTAAACCCGATCGTGGATTTTTTACTTCCAATCGCGAAGGTGGAAAAGGCGATGATGATATCTATACGTTCATCAATGAAGATCCAAATCTAAAAGTTATCAACTACTACTTGCAAGGCATTACCTATACACCGGGTGACGATGGAAAACTTCAATTATTGGCGAACACAAAGGTTACTATGTTAGATGAGAAAGGCGAGATTATGCAAGACTTCGTAACCGGAAATGATGGTAAGTTTTTATTCCGGGTATATGAAAATGAAAGCTATAATATGCTGGGTGAAACTGATGGATACCTTGTGAAAAGACAGGCCTATACTATGAAAGGAAAAGCCATAGATCCTTCTACCTTAAAGGAATTGCTTACCAACATTACACTGGATACTATTTTGGTGTTGGATAAAATTGTGATCAACAAAGTCTTCCCTCTCGAAAACATTTACTACAATTTCAACAAATCAGATATCCGGGAAGACGCTGCAAAAGAACTGGACAAATTACTCCAACAGCTAATTGACAATCCTGAAATTAAAATTGAGTTAAGCTCACACACCGATAGCGTTGATGATGAAGCTTACAACCTTCAACTTTCACAAAAACGTGCTGAGTCAGCGGTGCGATACTTAGTGCAGCATGGTATTTCTCCTGATCGCCTGGTAGCAAAAGGTTATGGTGAATCTAAACCTATTGCACGTAACACGAATCCAGACGGAACGGATAATCCCGATGGTCGCCAAAAGAACAGACGCACCGAATTCAAAATTCTGGAAGTGGGCGTAATGCCAAAAGGCATTGAACAGGAAGAGGTGGATGATGAGGATAAGTATTTTAAGAGCGATGGAAATTGACCTCCTCAGCTAAAGAAATAAACAAGATGCCCTTCTTCAGGGCATCTTTCTTTTTAACGTTTTTCTATTTTTGCCACAAACTACAAAGAGTATGAACTACCGCATTGAAAAAGACACCATGGGCGAAGTACAAGTGCCATCCGATAAATATTGGGGTGCACAAACCGAACGCTCTCGCAATAATTTTAAAATTGGTCCTGAGGCCAGCATGCCCAAAGAAATCATTTATGCTTTTGCTTATTTGAAGAAAGCAGCTGCGCAAGCCAATCATGAGCTTGGTGTTTTAGCGGCCGATAAAAAAGATCTTATTGCAAAGGTGTGTGATGAGATTTTAACAGGATCACTCGATGGTGAATTCCCATTGGTAATCTGGCAAACCGGATCGGGCACTCAAAGCAACATGAACGTTAACGAAGTGGTGGCATATCGCGCGCATGTTATCAGTGGTGGTAAGTTATCCGATGAAAAGAAAGTTCTTCATCCCAATGATGATGTGAATAAATCACAATCCTCTAATGACACGTTTCCAACGGCCATGCACATTGCAGCGTACAAGCAAGTTGCTGAAATTACTTTGCCTGGCATCAAGAAATTACGCGATGCATTGGCCAAGAAAGCAGCAGAATTTAATACCATAGTAAAAACTGGCCGTACCCATTTCATGGATGCAACACCGCTTACATTGGGCCAGGAATTTTCAGGTTATGTACAGCAATTAGACAACAGCATGCGCGCATTGAAGAATGCATTGGAAGTTGTTCGAGAACTAGCTCTCGGTGGCACAGCTGTTGGTACAGGTCTTAATACTCCGAAAGGCTATGATGTATTGGTCGCGAAAAAAATTGTTGACCTTACTGGCTATCCTTTCATCACTGCTCCAAACAAATTCGAAGCCCTAGCTGCTCACGATGCGATGGTAGAACTATCGGGTGCGTTGAAAAGGTCAGCGGTTTCATTAATGAAGATTGCTAATGACATCCGTATGTTAAGCTCTGGCCCGCGCTGCGGTATTGGTGAAATCATCATTCCGGATAACGAGCCTGGCTCATCGATTATGCCTGGAAAAGTAAATCCAACTCAGCCCGAAGCATTGACTATGGTATGTGCTCAGGTAATGGGAAATGATGTTGCTGTTTCTATTGGAGGATCTAACGGTCACTTTGAACTCAATGTATTTAAGCCAGTAATCGCAGCAAATGTTTTACAGTCTGCAAGACTAATTGGTGATGCCTGTGTTTCGTTTACAGAGAAATGTGCTGATGGCATTGAGCCAAACCTACCTATTATTAAACTACATATGGAGAATTCATTGATGTTAGTAACTGCCTTGAATACTCATATCGGTTATGAAAATGCAGCGAAGATTGCCAAGAAGGCGCACAAGGAAAATAAGACATTGCGCGAAGCCGCAGTGGAACTTGGACTCCTCACCTCAGCACAATTTGACGAGTGGGTTAGGCCCGAAAAGATGGTAGGTAGTTTATAGAAGCTTGCCAGACTTAACATATTTATAAAATATTTGTACCTTTCAAATGATTTTAACCAACCTGAGAATGAAAAAAGGAATCATACTATTCTTCTGCCTCGCGTTGATCGCAGCATCAACATCGAGTTTTGCCCAACTTTCTAAAAAGGAAAAGAAGGAATGGAAAAAGAAAGCAAAAGAATATTCAAAGAACCCAACCAACCTAAAGCAACTTACAGAAGACAAGCAAGCTGCCGATAATACGGTGTCTACCTTGAATGCTAAGGTTACTGAAATGCAGTCTACTGTCAGCGATAAAAACGCAAAGATTGCAGAGCTTGAAGATCAGCTTTCTCAAATGCGCGGTCAACTCACCACGGCAAAAGCGGAGTTGGCACAATTGAAAGAAACTCCTGTTGTTAATACAATGGATTTCTCTAAAGGTGTTGTCTTTAAAGTGCAGGTAGGTGCTTTTAAAAATAAAGACCTTGCAAAATACTTTGACAATAACCCCAACTTTGGCGGAGAAGCAAAAGAAGGTGAACCACAAAAAATTACCATCGGTATCTTCCGCGATTATTGGGAAGCCGATATATTCAAAAAATACATGCGCGACATGGGTGTAAAAGATGCCTGGATCGTTCCTTTCAAAGACGGTCAGCGTGTTGATATTAAAGATGTATTGGAAGGCGTGGTGAATGAAAAACCCGCTGAAGGAACAAAGTAGTATTACTTAACATTAGTCAGAAAGCCCCGCAGAAAAGCGGGGCTTTTGTGTTTAATACGGCATGATTAATGAGTTAACAAACTAAATTTTCTAAAGTCCCTTCCTCGCTTATTTTTGTGAATATGTCCCGTTTGTTACTACTCTTCCTTTTTATTCTATCAGCCAGTTCTCTTCTGGCTCAGGTTCGTATAAGCAAACTCGTCATTAGATCAGGGGAAAAATATGTATTGGATCAATCTGACATTTTAGTTGCCGATACCCTCATTATGATGGATTCATCAACCCTCGTTCTCAATAAGCTCAAGCGGGATAATTTTGTACGAGCTCAGGTAGCCATCTTTGGTAATCACTGCACCATTGATGGACGTGGCGAAAATGGAAAACCTGGAAGGGATGGAAAACCGGGCGTTACTCCATCTGGGCCATGCCTTGATGGCTCTCCTGGAAAGGACGGATCGAAAGGCTTGGATGGAATGTATGGCGTTAATCTTTTTCTGTACCTTGAAACTATCAAAATTAAGGGCCAACTAATTGTTGATCTCTCGGGTGGCAATGGAGGACGTGGAGGCAATGGTGGAATTGGCGGTGGTGGAAGCCCTGGCACTGTTCACTGCACAGGTGGTAACGGATCAAACGGAGGTAATGCCGCGCAAGGAGGCAATGGTGGTAATGGTGGTTCATTAACATTGAGCAGTAAAAAGACACCTGCTGCTAATAAATGGATCGGTAGTAAGATAATAGTAAAAAATATCGGTGGATTGTCAGGACCCAGCGGAAGAGTTGGCTATCATGGTTCTGCTGGGTTAGGTCCTTCCAGAAAAAACGGCAAGGATGGGGAACCCGGTTTGGAAAATAAAAGTGGCATTACCGGACTTCCCGGAAGTACTAAATTCGAAGCAAACTAAAACATGGAAAAGCGTTGGCTCGTAAGGGAAATTCCGGAACGCGAAAAGATTGAGCAACTCTCAAATGCTCTGAACATTAATCCGTCTCTCTCTACCATTTTAATTCAACGAGGCATCAGCGATTTTGAAACTGCTAAATATTTCTTCCGTCCTTTATTAGATCATTTGCATGATCCTTTTTTAATGAAGGATATGGATCGCGCTGTCGATCGCCTAAAGAAAGCGATTGATAGCAACGAAAAAATTCTAATCTACGGTGACTACGATGTGGATGGAACAACTTCTGTCGCATTGGTAATTAGTTATCTCCAATCATTCTATTCTCATTGTGAAATTTATATTCCCGATCGGCAAGTGGAAGGCTATGGCGTTTCTCTTGCTGGAATTGAGTGGGCAGAAGCAAATCAATACTCGCTTATTATAGCACTGGATTGTGGAATAAAATCAACGGAGCTTGTGCAGGTTGCCAAACGAAAAGGCATCGACTTTATCATTTGTGATCACCATTTGCCAGACGATAATATTCCGGATGCCGTTGCCGTACTTGATCCGAAACGCAAAGACTGTTTTTATCCATACACAGAACTTAGCGGTTGTGGCTTAGGCTTTAAACTCATTCAGGCATACGCCAGAAGCCACAGAGATGAAAAAGAAGTTTACCAATATTTGGATCTGGTGGCGGTAAGCATTGCATCGGATATCGTTCCCATAACCGGAGAGAACAGAACGCTTGCTTATTTTGGGTTGAAGAAATTAAATGAAGACCCAATGCCGGGATTAAAGGCACTCAAAGAAATTGCTGCCATTCGAAATGATCTTGATATTTCCAGTATAGTTTTTACTCTAGGACCGCGTATCAATGCAGCTGGTCGTGTGGCGCATGGACGAGCAGCCGTTGATTTATTGATTGCCAAAACAGAAGAAGAAGCAAATGCTCTTGCTGAAAAAGTGAATGTAAAAAATGAAGTGCGCAAGCAATTTGATTCGGACATAACAGAAGAAGCCATTGCCATGATAGAGGGAAGCGAAACCCTTCGTTCAGCAAAGTCAACCGTGTTATTCAAGAATACCTGGCACAAAGGAGTCATCGGTATTGTGGCATCACGATGTATTGAAAAGTATTATAGACCCACAGTCATTCTTACTGAATCAAACAATAAAGTTACAGGCTCTGCACGAAGTGTAAATGGTTTTGATCTTTACAATGCAATACTAGAATGCAGCGACCTCCTCGAAAAATTTGGTGGTCATAAATATGCAGCAGGTCTCACTCTTGATATTTCAAATGTCGAAGAGTTTCAACGCAAGTTTGAAGAAGTGGTGTCCTCTACAATAACAGAAGACATGCTCGTGCCTGTGGTGGATATTGATATTCCTCTTCACTTTAATTCAATCAATGTAAAGTTTCTGAATGTATTAAAGCAGATGGCACCCTTTGGCCCTGAAAATCAGCGCCCGGTTTTTGTAGCCGATCAGGTGTTTGTTTCCAACGCCTTGAGTGCTTTCAAGGATCGGCATTTAAAATTTCTTGGTGGACAAAATGGAAGCGATCAGGTTTTTCAGGTAGTGGGTTTCGACATGATCGAACACTATAACAGGCTTTCGAAGGGAGAATATTTTAAAATGGTATTTACCATCGAGGAAAATACATTCAATGGAACAACGTCTATCCAATTGCGGATGAAAGACATTAAATTTTTATAGCAATGATATTGCGCGCAGAAAACCTGGTGAAGAAATACAAATCACGAACTGTAGTGGACCATGTCTCAGTTCAGGTTGGTCAGGGTGAAATTGTTGGATTGCTAGGGCCGAATGGAGCTGGTAAAACAACATCTTTTTACATGATTGTTGGTTTGATCAAACCAAATGAAGGACATATTTATTTAGATGATGAAGACATCACAGCATTACCGATGTATCAAAGAGCGCGCAAAGGTGTTGGCTATCTCGCGCAAGAAGCATCTGTTTTTAGAAAGCTTACGGTAGAAGAAAATATTTTATCTGTTTTAGAAATGCGCAACATGGGCAAACAACAGCGCAAAGAAAAAGCTGATATGCTTATTGAAGAATTCAGTTTACAAAAAGTGCGAAAGAATCTGGGTATGTCATTATCAGGAGGGGAACGCAGACGAACTGAAATTGCAAGGGCCTTAGCCGTTGATCCTAATTTTGTTTTGCTAGATGAACCCTTTGCCGGAGTCGATCCAATTGCTGTAGAAGAAATACAAGGCATTGTTTCAAAGTTGAAGCGCAAAAACATCGGTATTCTTATTACCGATCACAATGTTGATGAAACTTTATCTATTACGGATCGTGCCTACCTTATGGTCGATGGAAAATTATTTAAAGCAGGAACGGCAGAAGAACTTGCTAACGACCCACAAGTGCGCAAGGTGTACCTTGGCCAGAATTTCGAATTACGCAGAGCCAAAGTGACACTGGAAGACAACGACAACTGGAAGGACGCATGATTTGAAAATCCTTCAATTTGAAGATTTGAAAATGAATGCCAGCTCTCATACTTATGCGCTGTCTCAATTCAGTATATCAGCTTAAATCCCAACAACTTTCTTATTTTTGAGTATATGGGTTTTTGCAAATGGGTTTAATCAATTCGATTTTAACGTGGGTAATGAAGCAGCGCATTCATCAGATTGAGCTCTTCATTAAATATCCCAACGAAGTTCAGGATGAGCTTTTCAAAAAGCTATTGCTAAACTCGCGTTATACAGAATTTGGAAGACGCTATGGCTTCGAAAGCATTACTTCATACGAACAATTTCGGGACCGGGTACCGATACACACCTACGAAAAAATGTACCCCTACATTGAACGCTTAATGACAGGCGAACAAAATATTCTCTGGCCTTCAGAGGTTAAATGGTTTTCGAAATCATCCGGCACAACAAATGCGCGAAGCAAGTTTATTCCTGTTTCAATGGAAGCTTTGGAAGATTGTCACATGAAGGGAGGTAAGGATTTGTTGTCGATGTATGTCAATAATTATCCCGACACAAAAATTTTTGATGGAAAGGGTTTGACGATTGGTGGCAGTCATCAGATAAACGAATTTGATCCGAGTGCGACATCGTATTATGGTGATGTTTCAGCCGTTATTTTACAGAATCTTCCAATATGGGCTCAGCTTATCAGAACGCCAAGTTTAGAAACTGCGCTGATGGGAAATTGGGAAGAGAAAATGGAAAAGATGGCGCGCGAAACCATTAGCGATAATGTAACGAACATGGCTGGCGTGCCAACATGGACTATTTTATTGCTGCAGAAAATAATTGATATGCAGCAGAAGAAAAACATACTCGAAGTGTGGCCCAACCTGGAAGTATTTTTTCATGGAGCCGTTTCATTTGCTCCTTATCGAAATGTATTCAAATCGCTTATTCCAAGTGACGGTATGCGCTATTGGGAAACGTATAATGCGAGTGAAGGATTTTTTGGAATACAAGATCAGAAAGATTCAAATGAGCTTTTGTTGATGCTGGACTATGGAATCTTTTATGAATTTATTCCAGCAGAAGAAGTTGAAAATGAAAATGTAAAAGCCATACGGCTTGCCGATGTTGAGCTGGAGAAAAATTATGTGATGCTCATTTCTACCAATGCTGGTTTGTGGCGATACAATATTGGTGATACAATTAAATTTACTTCGCTCAATCCGTATCGGATAAAAATATCAGGACGCACCAAGCACTTTATCAATGCTTTTGGTGAAGAGGTGATTGTAGAAAATGCTGAGACGGCTATCACCATTGCCTGCGAGCATACCGATGCAGTTATCCAAAATTTTACGGCTGCACCCATCTATCTGGAAGCGCGAAAGAAAGGCGGACATGAATGGATTATTGAATTCAGTGTAAAACCAAAAAACCTGGATGAATTCACGCGGGTACTGGATGAAACGCTTCGCAGTGTAAATTCAGATTATGATGCCAAGCGGGCTCATGATCTTGCTCTTGTGCTTCCCAAAATTCATAGCGTAGAAGAAGGAACGTTTTATAATTGGATGAAGCGAAGAGGTAAATTAGGTGGACAAAACAAGGTGCCCCGACTTTTCAATACGCGTGAGTATGTTGAAGATATTTTAAAAATGCTGGCAGAAGGATAACAAATGAATTACGTGGAGCTAAACGTGTGTTAGCCAATTATTAAAATCTTGGTAAAAAATCATTGTGCTCAGCTCAACAGAGAAAAATCAATATCTTAGAATAATATTTCAGGACCCAACCCATCAATTGTGTAGTATGAACAGAATAATTTTTTGTGCGCTAGCTCTCTTATTAATCAACACTGCTGCTTCAGCAACTCACCTACGAGGCGGACACATCAGCATAAAACAACTCGGTAAAACAAGCCTCACTTGTAGAATTACCATTACTGTTTACACAAACACAGATGGAACCTCTGTTCTTTTTGGAGGAACAAAATTTGACGAAGGTGACTGGTTGAATTTTGGCGATGGCACAATTCCTAAATTAGTTCCGGAAGTTGGCCCAGGAAAAACACCACCAGGATCGACTTATACGGTAATTGATTTTGAGCGTAGTCTTTCCCGTGCTACCTATATCATTGACCATACCTATGCTGCGCCTGGTACCTATGTTGTCAATTATCGGGAGCCAAATCGAAATGAAGGGATTCTAAATCTTGTCAATTCGGTCAATACTATTTTCTATTTAAAATCTTCTTTTACATTAGATATAACTAGCGACAATGCCTACACTTCTCCTGATTTTCTGACCGAGCCAATTTTTTATGCGTCTGCAGGAAATGAATTAACGTATTCAATGGCCGCGAAAGACAGTAGTGATTATTCGTTACGATATGAATTAGTCAATCCAATAATTGATATCTCTGATGATTTATCAATTTACGAGTTACCGGAGTCCATTACGATTAATCCGTTTAACGGATTAATTACCTGGGATACAAAATTTAAGGATCAGTATTCTATTGGTGAATACCTCTTCACAGTAAAAATTTATCAGCTGAAAGACGATCAATTAATAGGATACACCATTCGTGACTTTCCTATACTTCTTGAGGATAATAGTTCTACTGGAACTATTGCTGATAATCGCGATTTGGACGTTAATAACAGAATTTACATTCCCTCGGAAAACAACACCACTTTCAAAGTTTTTGCGGAAGATTCTGGTCTAACGTCACTGGAAGCCTTTTCAGAGTTATCAAGCCTTTCTAATTCATTTTCATTTTCATCCTATGATTCCACTCAAGGTGAAAAAAAAATAAAAGTTGGAGTAATTAGTATAACATCTTCTGCTGAACTGCTTCGCGATAACCCATATCCAATTGTCATTCGTGGTTTTTACCAGCTTGGGAAATACAGCAAAGATTTGGGCTACTTATTTTACACCAAAGATGTTGAGCTACCTGGCCTTGATATTATTCTTGGCGTGGGAGAAGAAGAATTAGCTCTTCATGTTTATCCCAATCCTACAAAAGACTTTTTGAAAATAGAGAGTGATGGGCCTAAAAGCAAAACAATAAAATTACTATCCACAAATGGCCAGTTAATTTTAGAAAAGAAAAATTTTAAAGAAGATAGTCTTGATCTTCAAGGTGTTCCTCCTGGAGTTTATATACTTCTAATTGGATCGAGGGAGTCCTCTCAAAAAGTATTTCGAATCTTAAAAACGAACTAGAAAACCAAGAGTATTCATTGAGTGCATTCAATGAATACTACGCTGCTCGCTATTCTCTTCTAATATTGCTCAACCAGGAAATCAGACGCCACTTGTTTGTCTCTTCTACAATGGCTCCACTCTCTGCTGCGCGATTTACTTTCTCTACTGTGTAGAAAGCAGAGGGTAAAATTTCTTTCAACTTACTCAGCAGTTCTTCCAAACGCTCACGCTCTAATACTGTAAAAACCAAATTCTCATGCCCATCGGGTCCCTGGGCATCAACATGTGTGTATCGGTTTTCCATCGTGTTAAGGTATCCGATCAATTCTTTTACATCCCTTCTGGTGATAATCCGAACGATTACTTTACCATAAGCAATACGTTCTTCGATAATCATTCCAACAAAAATTCCCAGAGCAAAACCTGCTGGATAAGCCACATAACAAATCCAATTGTCGAGGTGCTCAAAAATTTGACGAATGGCCATCAGCCAAATAAATGATTCAAAAAATCCTAATAGTGTGGCCGTCACTCTTCTTCCCCCCAACACATAAATAATGCGAATTGTATTAATTGATACATCCGTTATTCGGGCGAGAAAAATCAAAAGCGGCAATAAAAAATAACTAAAAACCGCTGGAGAAATTCCAAGAGTATCAGTAAAAAAGCTTTCCATAAAATATCAGGTTCACACTTAAAGTTAACCAAACAAATCCTGAAACACTTCAGTAATTTTTCCAAAGGTCTTCACCTTAATTTTTGCTTTGGTCAAGTCCAATGACTTTTGACTATGTCGCGAAATGTATATTTCCTGAAAGCCCAATTTTTCGGCCTCCGAAATACGTTGATCAATTCTATTCACTGCCCGCAATTCACCACCCAATCCCACTTCAGCTGCAAAACATATTTTATCTGAAATTGAAATTTCTTCCATGGAGGATATCAAGGATATGCAAATAGCAAGATCAATTGCTGGATCTTCTACTTTAATTCCACCGGCCATGTTTAAGAATACATCTTGGGTTCCCATTTTAAATCCACAGCGTTTTTCCAAAACAGCCAATAACATGTTAAGTCGTTTTTGATCAAACCCGGTTGGAGTGCGTTGTGGTGTTCCATACGATGCCGGACTTACCAATGATTGGATTTCAATCAACAAAGGTCTGTTACCTTCTATAGTTGCACCTATAGTAGCACCGCTGAGATGACCATCTTTTTGTGAGATTAAAATTTCAGATGGGTTCGAAACTTCGCGCAATCCCGTGCCTAACATTTCATAGATACCAATCTCAGATGTTGATCCAAATCGATTCTTTGTTGTGCGTAAAATACGATAAGCCAAATGTCTGTCGCCTTCAAATTGAAGTACGGTATCGACCATGTGCTCCAAGACCTTTGGCCCTGCCAGCATGCCATCTTTTGTAATGTGCCCGATCAAAAAAACAGGTGTATTGGTTTCTTTTGCAAACTTCATCAACTCTCCTGCGCATTGTCGAACTTGCCCGATGCTTCCCGCAGTAGAATCTAAAACACCCGAGTGAAGAGTCTGTATGGAATCGATAATAACAAGACTGGGTTGAAGTGACTCTATAGAAAGGAAAATATTTTTTGTATTGGTCTCCGTAAGGATATAGAATTTCTGCGAATTATTTCCCAATCGCTCAGCGCGCATTTTTATTTGCTGATCGCTCTCTTCTCCGGATACATATAATACTTTTTGATTTTTTAGTTGAAGACCAACCTGCAACATCAACGTTGACTTGCCAATGCCTGGTTCGCCTCCAATTAAAACAAGGGAACCCGGAACAATACCTCCGCCCAATACTCTGTTCAGTTCTTCATCTCCTGCATTTATCCTGATTTCAGAAGAAGATTCAACTTCATCCAGTGTTTTTGCCTTATTGCTTTTTGCACGGGATGACTCCTGGCGCCATTCGTTTTTGTTGGTCTCTTCTTTGTTTACAACCTCCTCGGCAAACGTATTCCACGCTTCGCACGATGGGCATTTGCCAAGCCATTTTGCAGACTCATAGCCACAACTCTGGCAGTAAAAAACAGATCTTGATTTTGCCAAGGGAATTAATTAAACACCAAAATTAAGCAATCTTTAGTGTTCCCTCTTATTCCTGAAAAGAGTCATTGTAATTTAAATAGGTTTGCCTTTATTTGAAGATTACATATTGCTTTGCTATTTTATTAGCCGAATCCTTAACCGTAAACCAAACCCATGAATAAGTTACTGTTTTTCGCCTTTATGGCGTGCACCCTTACCGTCTTTGGACAAAAATCGCCCATTAAGTTTGGTGATATTCCCATGGAAGATCTAACCATGACACAATATGATAAAGACACCTCCGCAGCAGCAGTCGTGCTTACCGATTTTGGAAAAGCATATATGTCCATCACCAGTGTAAACGTAACGCTTAACTATGAACGCCACGTAAGAATTAAGATTTTAAGAAAGGACGGTTTGCGCGCTGCTGATATTGGGATTCAACTCTATCACTCCGGATCTGCCGAGGAAAAAGTGTCCAACTTAAAGGCGGTTACCTATAATCTTGAAAATGGAAAAGTTGTTGAGACCAAAATGGATAAGAGCGGGATATTTAAAGAAAAATTTAATCGCAGTGTTAATCTTCAAAAATTTACCTTCCCTAATGTAAAAGAGGGCAGCGTTATTGAATATTCCTATACCATAATGTCTGAGTTCTGGACTAACTTTCCCAACTGGCAATTTCAACGAACTATTCCGGTTCGTCACTCTGAATACTGGGCAAATATTCCAGACTTCTTTGAAATGGAGAAGTACATGCAAGGTTACTTAGCACCGACCAGTTATGAGGTAAAGAGTATTGCCTCTGATAAAGGTCATCATTGGATAATGAAAGATGTTCCCGCTTTTAAGGTTGAGCCCTACATGACAAGTGAGGACGACTACGTTTCCAAAATAAATTTTGCCTTAGCTTTTGTTAATTTCCCGGGTCGTCCAACTCAGGAAATTATGGGCTCATGGGAAAAACTTACCACTGGGCTGCTGGAATCTGAAAGTTTTTATAAAGCAATCACGGGTTCTAACTTCTTAAAGAAAACAGTAGAGGAGGTCATCGCTGGGAAAACGGAACCGATGCAAAAAATAGAAGCCATCCATTCCTATGTTAAGCAAACTATAGAGTGGGATGGAGAGCAGGATAAATATGCAGACAACATTAAAAAAGTTTTAGAAGTTAAAAAGGGCACAGCTGCTGACATTAATATAACGCTCGCTTCCATGCTTGAGAAGGCCGGCTTTGATGTGGATATGGTTTTATTGAGTACAAGAAGCCATGGCTTCATCCGAAAATCTTATCCGATGGAAGAACAGCTTAACTATGTAGTCTGTGTTGTACGCGTGGATGGCAAGCCCATCTTTTTAGATGCCACAGAAAAGTACATACCAATAAGCGTATTACCAGAACGTTGTTTAAATGGTGAAGGCCTTATTGTTTCAAAGAAAAATTCAGGGTGGATAGCCCTCGACACCAAAACAAAATCCAGAACCGTTTATAGTGCTGATTTGGCATTGAGCCCGGATGGTGAGTTAAAAGGCAAGTTGAATATTAATCGCGAAGGTTATGATGCATTGGAAATGCGTGAGGATTATTTTGATGATGGCGAAGAAGCGTATGTAAAAGATTTTTTAGGCACCAAAGCCAACTGGCAAGTGGAAAAAAGTGAGTTTCAGAACATGAAAGAAATAGATAAGGCAGCAAAAGAAATTCACGAAGTTCAAATCACCGAGCATACATCGCTTGCCGGAGATGTTATTTATTTAAATCCATTTGTGATGGCGCAAATGGACAAAAACCCTTTCACTTCTGAAACTCGGGAGTATCCGGTTGATTATGGAAGTATTCAGGAAGTAGTTTATTCCTGTCGCATTACCTTACCAGAAGGTTTTGTTATTGATGAAGTGCCGAAGAGCAAAGTATTTATGTTACCCGGAAATGCTGCAAAATATTTGTACAATGCTACACAAAGCGGAAACATAGTAAGCATAACCAGTAACTTTCAAATAAACCGAACTCTATTCGTTCAAGCAGATTATCCAAACTTGCGTGAATTTTATAATCAAGTAGTAGCGAAGGAGGCTGAACAAATTGTTTTAAAGAAAAAGTAATATGAGAAATTTAGCCGTCATTATTTTCACAACCATTTCGCTTTATGCAAAGGTGGGCGATCCAAAATATCCGGTAAGTGCGATTCCAGAGGAATTGAAAAAAGATGTAAATGTTGTGATCCGCGAAGATCAAATGACGTTTACCATTCTTTCGCAGAGCAAAGCAATGGTTCATGTTTATTTTGTTGCTACAATACTCAATGAAAACGGGAAGGACTATGCTGAAGAAACAATTGGTTACGATAAACTGAGTAAGGTTACGATGTTTAAAGGAGCTGTTTATGATGCCAGTGGAGAGTCCATCAAACGAATAAAGAATAGTGACATCTATGATCAAAGTGCATATGATGGGTTCAGTTTATACAGCGACAACAGGCTCAAGCAAATTGATCTTTCGCAGGGAAGTTATCCTTACACTATAGAATTTGAATACGAGATTGAGTATAAATTTCTCTTTTCTATTCAAGGATCAGCATTGATATCGCAAGAAAAAGTTTCCAGTCAGCATTTTTCTTATGCATTGGTCTATCCTGAAACATTAAGACCGCGCTATAAAACACCCAACATAACAGAGAATCCTACGATCACCAAAAAAGATGGAATAGAGACTGCATCATGGGACTTCAAAAATCTGAAGCCTATAAAATTTGAACCTCTTTCTAAAAGAGAAGATGTTGTTGCGCAAATTATTGCTGCTCCAACAAAGTTTGAATATGATAGCTATGTAGGAAGTATGACCACATGGGATGAATTCGGGCAATGGATTGGAACATTGAATAAAGACAGAAATATTCTACCAGAAGAAACCAAACAAAAAATAAGACAGTTAACCGCTAATCTTAAAACACCTGAAGAGAAGGTAAAAGCGCTCTACGAATACATGCAAAACAAGACACGGTATGTCAGCATACAATTGGGCATAGGCGGGTTTCAGCCTTTTGAAGCCTCAGTGGTTGATCAGACTGGTTATGGGGACTGCAAGGCGCTTTCGAATTATATGGTTGCTATGCTGAAGGAGGTTGGTGTAAAGGCAAATTACATTCTGATCCGTGCAGGAGAGGGTGCCGCTGGTCTGAGAAAAGATTTCCCTAGTTCTCAATTCAATCATGCCATCGCAGCAGTGCCCAATGGCCGTGATACATTGTGGCTGGAGTGCACTAGTCAAACTAATCCTTTTGGTTATATGGGAACCTTTACGGGTGATCGTGAAGCTTTGATGATTACTGAAAATGGCGCTAAGGTTGTAAATACTATTCACTACTCCGCAGAACAAAATGTTCAGTCCAGAACTGCCAATGTAACCGTTCAGCTTACAGGTAATGCCAGTGCGAAAGTGAAAACACACTATTCGGGTATTCAGTATGAGAACAGCAATCTTAATTTTATTGTAACCGATCAATATGACGATCAAAAGAAGTGGGTTCAAAAAAACACAGGCATTCCTGTGTTTGATGTTGCGGCCTTTAAAATGATAAACATTAAAGACAAAATACCTACTGCTATTGTCGATCTCGATCTCACCTTAAATCGTTTTGCAACGGTTAGTGGTAAACGTGTTTTTATCACACCGAACTTAATGAACCGTTCAACTTACATTCCAGAAAAAGTGGCAGACAGAAAAACCAATGTTGTGCGAAAGATGACCTACACCGATTTTGATACCATCCATTATCATTTGCCTGAAGGTATCTATCCTGAATTTTTGCCAACACCAATTAAGCTCAAAAACCGCTTTGGCGAATATGAAGCCACTTTCCAACTTGATCAGGATAATCTTCTATACATCCGAAAGGTGAAAATGAATAAAGGAGAGTTCCCACCCGAATCGTATGCTGAGCTCATTGAATTTTATCGAAGCATGAACAAAGCCGATAACACCAAAATCGTATTCTTAAGCAAAACCTGATTTCGAAAAGCATTCTTTAATATTCATTCTGAAACTCAAAAGCCACTACATTTGTTAGTGGCTTTTGAATGATCGAACTATGTTTTTAATCCGCCTATTGTCCCGTTGTCCATTTTGGTTACTGTATGGATTTTCTGATTTTTTGTTTTTTATTGGGTATCGCGTTCTGCGCTATCGAAGAAAAATGGTGCAAAAAAATCTTCGAAATGCTTTTCCTCAAAAATCAGGAAAAAGGCTTCACCAAATTGAAAAGGAATTTTATATAAACTTATGTGATTATGCTGTAGAATCACTGAAGCTTCTCACCATTACAAAAGACGAGCTCGCCAGGAGAATGAGGTATAAAAATCCTGAACTCATCGATCATTATAAAGCGAAGAACCAATCCATCCTTCTTCTTTCCTCTCACCAATTTAACTGGGAGTGGCTATTGGTTTCCGGAAGTTTTACGTTGCCCGTAGAAATTGATTTTGTGTATCAATCGGTGAACAATAATTTTTTCGATGATGTCATGCAGGAAGCACGAACGCGATTTGGTGCCTACCCGATTCAACGCGATCGGGTGGCGCGTGAAATTCTAAAGCGCAAAGAAAAAAAGCGAGGCATTGCCATTGTAGCCGATCAGTATCCGGGCTATGGCCGAGATAAAAAATACCGTACTACTTTTTTAAATCAGGAAACGGTTTTCTTTTATGGATGCCAGGCCATGGCACAGCTAACACAATTTCCAGCCCTCTATGCAGTGATCACGAAGGTAAGAAGAGGATATTATGAATGTACCTTAGTAACAATAGGCGAGCCGCCTTATGCAAAAGATAGTGATAACGTGGTGGAGAATTATGTTCGTGCTGTCGAGAAGCGCATTGTAGAAGAACCTGCTGGCTGGCTTTGGTCGCACAACCGATGGAAAAAACGGCACGTCACAAAACAAGAAGAGGAGCTGAATCCGGTTTAAAAAATACCCCAAATAGGGTGTTTGCATTTCACTAATTTGAAAGCAGTTTGAGTAAACTCTAATGCTATGATCAAATCAATTTTTACACTCCTCCTCACAATTTCAGTTTTGAGTTTACATGCACAATTTCCGGATGTGCCCTCTTCTCCTTCTCTCTTTATGGAAGGTGAAGTAAGCACGAACATTAGTGAACGTGACATGGCAATATCGCCTGATGGTACGGAGATGTATTACACTTTGCTCGCTAACCAGAATGCGTTTTCGACTATTCTTTTCAAACGTAAAATAAGTAGCAAAAAATGGTCAGCCCCAGAAGTAGTTTCATTTTCCGGAAAGTTCAGTGACCTTGAGCCGGCATTTAGTGCTGATGGAAAAAAATTGTTTTTTAGTTCGAACAGGCCAACCACAGGATCAACCACAAAAGATTATGACATCTGGTATGTTGAAAAAGTAAATGGCAAATGGAGCGAACCAAAAAATATTGGAGCTCCAATTAATACTGAAGAGGACGAGTTCTATCCTTCAACGGGAACTTCCGGAAATTTATATTTCACAGCAACATACACAAAAGGAATTGGCAAGGAAGATATTTACATCGCTGAATTTAAGGATGGTTCCTACGCTGATCCTGTTGCTCTTGATACTGCTGTGAATTCAAAACTCTATGAGTTTAATGCTTTTGTATCACTCGATGAAAAAATGATATTCTTCACGTCATACGGAAGAAAAGATGATATGGGCGGTGGTGATTTATATGTAAGCATGAAAAATGCTGAAGGCAAATGGCAAGCTGCTAAGAACATTAAAATGTTAAACACCAAGAAGCTTGATTACTGTCCCTACATCAGTCCTGATAAAAAATCTTTCTTCTTTTCCAGCTCCAGACACACTTTAAAATCGACATACGAAAAACCTGTTACATATCAGGAATTACTGAAGACTTACAACAGCGCATCCAATGGTTCTGAAAATATTTACTGGGTTAATTTGGAGAAGCTTCTGGAAAGTTTGAAGTAGTTACGAGGGTTGAACTACATCAGCATCTGCTCAATGTCTTCACGCGTTAACTGCTTCATGAAACTTTCCTCTGTGGAAATTAAATCCATTGAAAGTTTAAGCTTGCGTTGTTGAAGCGTTAATATTTTTTCCTCTACAGTATTTCGCGTAATGAATTTATAACTGAATACTTTTTTCTTCTGTCCAATACGGTGTGCACGATCGATGGCTTGCGCTTCAACAGCCGGGTTCCACCAGGGATCAAGAATAAATACATAATCCGCTTCGGTAAGGTTAAGACCTAAACCTCCGGCTTTAATTGAAATCAAAAATACTTTCAGGTTTGCGTCTTTGTTAAATCGCTCCACCTGATCCTTGCGGTCAGTACTCGATCCATCGATGTAGGTAAAGTCAATCTTATTTGATTTGAGATATTGCTTCACTAAATCAAGATGCTTTACAAACTGACTAAAAACCAAAACCTTGTGTCCTTCTGCAATGGCATTCTCTAACATGTGCGTAATGTCATCTAGTTTGCCGGAGTCGCCATTGTATCCTTGTTCCACCATTCTAGGGTGGTTAGCCAACTGACGAAGTTTTGTTAAGCCTTCCAAAATCATAAAGCGGCTATTGCCCAGTCCTTCCTGTTCAATAAGCTTGAATATCTTTTCGCGATAATGTGTTTTAACCTCCTCGTATTTCTTCTCTTGGTCAGTAGTCATCGTGCAGTATTGGATGTTCTCTACTTTCTCAGGAAGTTCTGTTGCTACTTGTGATTTATGTCTGCGCAGAATAAAAGGCTTGATGATGGCGTGCAGTTTCTTTGAGCGCGATTCATCACCTTTCTTCTCAATCGGGTTTTGATATTCATTTCTAAAATACGTTTGTGTCCCTAAAATACCCGTATTAATAAACGACATCTGCGACCACAAATCCATGGTTGTATTTTCAATAGGGGTACCTGTAAGCACAAGCTTGTGTCGTGATTTTAATTCGCGAACGGCTTTAGCAATATTCGAAGTCGGGTTTTTAATTACCTGAGACTCATCCAGAATAATGTAATTGAAATAATACTGTTGTAGCAATTCGATATCAAGTCGCGCAATACCATAGGAGGTAAGCACCAGATCGTATTTTTCAAATCGCTTGATGTCTTTGTTGCGTAGCGTTCCGGTATAATTCAGAATTTTTAATTCTGGTGTAAACTTGCTTGCTTCCATCTCCCAGTTGTAAATCAACGAGGTTGGCATAATTAGTAGTGACGCTCCTGAACCACTTTCTTTTTCAGCCTGAAGCATGGTAAGCGTTTGCACCGTTTTACCTAGACCCATGTCATCTGCAAGACAGCCTCCTAATCGATACTCGTTTAAGAAGCGAAGCCAATTGTATCCTGCTTTTTGATAGGGGCGAAGCGCTCCATTAAAGCCGGCAGGCAAAGCATAATTTTTTATACCGCTAAACGAGCTCAGCGATCTCATTTTTTCACTGATGTGTACTTTAGCAAGATTTCCCTCTTCCAATTCCTTCACCAGGTTGAGATGATGCTTGCGCAAAACCGTTTTCTCATTTGCTCCCTCCGTTTCACTCAAGGCAAATAGGTCAGCATATTTTGTTAGCCAAGCCTCTGGAATAATGGCAATCTCACCATTTGGTAACTTGAACTCTACCTTCTTCCGCATGATGAGTTTTCTCAATTCCTTAAATGGAATTTCAAATTCACCAAAACGTATCTTCGCATGGATGTCAAACCAATCGATGCTTTCTTTTACCTCAACTTCGATTACAGCTTTACCAACAAAATATTTTTTATCACGACTCTCAGGTTGACTTACTTCAAAGCCCAGGTTCAATAAGTTGACACGATTTTCATTCAACCACGAAAAAGCTTCCGACTTCGGAATGGCCACACGAAACCCCTTTGTAGGCAATCCTAATTTTTGAAGCGTGTGTAAAAAACTCTTCTCTTCATCAGTATGTCGTGCGATACGATGAAATACATATCCATCGTTACCCTGCTTTTCAAGTGTTACACTTACCTGACCAATGTTATCACCACGGAAGATGTGTTTCCCGTAACGGAACGAAAGATCGAAAACAATTTTACCTGCACTATCACTTGTATCTTCTGCTGGCGTGCTTGCTTCAAATAGGCTTGGAGCAACTTCTGTTTGTGATGTATGTAGCTCCGATAATGTGAGGATAGGATGTGGATCGTATGTCGTCTTATTGATTTCAAAACCATTAGCCTCTACATCATCGAACGATGCAATGAGAGGTGCCACAAAACGATTGTAGTATGTTTCTTCTACGTTTTTCGGAATGACTACAAATTTTTTGCTGAGGAAAGGAACCAGTTTTTTTCCATCAACATATTTTTCAAAGCCGTAAAGTTTCCCATTCAACACCATCCATGCCGGGCTCTTGCAAATTAAATAAGCAGTGGCATTCGGAAGATCTAATTTCTTTCCCTGAAAATGTAGTGTTGGAAAATAATTCGTGTTTTCATTTGATCTCATGAAATGAAACTGCACGGTGGTCTTCTTCTCGAGCACTTCAATCTTTCTCCACGTAGGCTCGCCATCGTTGCCCATTTCGTAAAGCGTCTTTCCTTTAAGTTTCTCCAGAACTTTCGCTCTGCGTTTTTCCATGTAATCATCAATCTGCTCCTGAATCAATTCGTTGCCTTTCGCTTTGTCGTAGATCTTGGCAAAAAATTCATCGGGCTTCATAAACTTGGGCGAAAACTTTTTCACCAATACCTCCGCCTGCATCTGATCCATTATTTCGATCAGTTCAAAATCACGATCATCAAGGCCTTTCGAAAACTCGCGGGCATTTTTAGAAGAAATGTTTTGATGTTGATAAGTAAGTCTTCCTTTTTCGTCCAAATGAACAATGTAAGACTCGAAAACGAAGCCTTGATATTCGTGCTGGTACAGCGAATAAATTATTTGAAACGGTTGTGAAGCAGAGACTTTCATTTAAAAAAAGGCCTTTTTATAAGGACGGAATACGAAAATTACGGATTCTGCTTTAGAAAAGCGCTCTTTTTTCAATGAATATGGTACATCGATCTTACAGGTTTCGCACAGAAGCAAAACGCGAAGCCAGAGCAGCTGGCCTAAAGGAGATGATCACTGTTATAACAGTCATTAGAAATAACACGTAAATAAAGTCAGAAAGCACCATTTTGACGGGATAGCCATCCATTACAGCCGATGCCATTCCCATAGAGACCAATCCAAATTTTTGTTGAAGGAAAAGGATAATGGCAGCCGTGGCCAGTCCTGAAAGGGTGCCAATTCCGGCAATAAGTAAGCCCTCGGCTATGAAAATTTTCTTCAAAAGGGGCTCGCTGGCACCCAGAGAAGAGAGGATTGAGATGTCTTTTTTCTTATCAAGAGCAAGCATCATCAAGTTAAAATAGATATTGATTGATCCAATGATCAACAATAGAATTGCTGAAAGTGATGCCACTAGTTTTTCCAGTTTCAGTACACGATAAATGTCTTCGTGTTGCTCTTCATTGTTCAAAACTTTAAAATCGCTGCCAATAATTTTTTGAATTTCTGCCTCTACTGCATAAATGTTTGCGCCACTTGTTGTTTTAATTTCCAGTGAAGTTCTTTTATCACCATAATTGAGCAACTCCTGTGCAAAGTTTAATGGAACGATTACATAGTTATCGTCAAAATTTTGAATGATAGAGAAAACGCCAGCGGGTAAAATGTTCTTTTTCGAATAAAGCGATGATGGATCAAGTGATGTGGCTTTTACATTCTTAATGTAATACACCTGAAGTGGATACAAATTCTCTCCAGTGGCAATCGAGAGGGCATACTTAATTCCTCTTCCAACCAGCGCATAATTTACATCACCTTTCCTGAGTTTCAATTCTCCTTCTACAATGTTCTCTTTCGGAATTCTGTTCTGAGTAATAAAATTATCGCTGACACCTTTCAATGTTATTAATTGGTTGGCCTCGCGATAGCGTACGTAGGCATAATCTTCAATAACCTCCGTAACGATCTCAACTCCTTTCACACTTTTTATTTTATCAATTAATTGAGGTGATGAGACAAAGGATTTACCAAGGACAGCTTCAATTTTTATTTCCGGATCGAACGAGTTGTTAAGCGTGTGCAGTAATTCTTCAAGTCCATTGAAAACAGAAAGAACAATGATAATGGCGGTTGTAATGATGCTAACGGCTATTATTGAAATAATTGAAATAACGTTGATGAAATTCTTCTTTCGTTTAGAGAGCAAATAACGCCTGGCGATGAAGAAGGGTAAATTCAAATGCGATATTGGTTTTAAAGATTACTTGGCTTCTTTAGTCGGTGGAATATGTAGGTTCTTGATAAGGTCGTCCATCTTTGTGGCATTCTCTTCTACTTTATCGATATAGAAAATTAATTCAGGAATGATGCGCACTTGCTTGCCAATTGAATTACCAAGTGCCTTGCGAATTTCGCCCTTGTTGGCATTGATTCGTTCCAGCGTTTTTTCCTTATCCTTTGCTAGCAACATGCTCAAATAAATTTTGGCTACACCCAAGTCGGGACTCATACGCACTTCTGCTATCGACATAAAGGTATTGTCAAGAATGCCGCGCTTATCGCGTTGAAAGATTTCGCTGAGTTCTTTCTGTATCAGTTTCGAATATTTCTGTTGTCGTGTACTACCCATGGTGCTGCAAATATCCTGTAACAATCAACAATTAGCAATGAACCATTGGCAATTATAAAAAGCGAGCTAATTTGTGGCCTTATAACGCTTTTCATTTGCTACGCTACTTTCGAATAAACGACCCCTACCGAATGCTGGGTCTATTGCTGATTCTTTTTCTACTGTGCCTGCCACAGTTTATCCATATGGGCGGACTTACCTATCCCGAACTGAAGAGCTTTCTAATAGGTGAGAAAATACTGGACGGAAACACACTTTATACCGGAATCATTGATTCTACCGGTCCATTGGCCGGGTGGTTTAATGCACTTATGAGCCTGGTGTTTGGTCGTTCCCTTATTGCCCGATACATTCTTGCTTTCATTGTTATCTTTCTTCAGGCTGGTTTCTTTGGAATGATACTCGTGGAGAAAAAAGCCTTTGCGGAAAATACCTATCTCCCATCTTTACTCTTTGCGCTCCTCTTCTTTTTTTCTTTTGACACTTTCTTGCTTACACCAGAGTTGATCGGATTTGGTTTTGTATTGCTCGGGTTAAACAAACTCATAAAAGAAATTGAATTCCGCGAGCAGCGAGATCAAACCATTTTAAAGCTTGGATTATTCATCAGCCTTTCAACACTCTTTGTTTTTTCATACATCATCTATTTGCTTGGCGCGATTGTTATTCTGATTTTGTTTACCCGCACACCTCCACGAAAATTCTTTTTGATGATCGTTGGATTTTTGCTTCCTCACCTATTTATGGTGAGTATCTATTATCTGGTTGGCGGTGTGAGTGATGTTTGGAAATACTATTACCTCCCGAACCTGGATTTCTCATCCGTTCATCTTATTTCAGCAAAGAGTATTTTTTGGTTGAGTGTTGTTCCTCTTTTCTTTCTTATCATTTCATTGGTAATGTTAAATCGCGAAGCGCGCTTTACAAAGTATCAATCACAACTTGTACAGGCCATGTTTGTCTGGATGGTCTTTTCATTTTTGCAGGTTCTATATGCCAAGGATCTTCGGCCACAAAACTTTATAACTCTTATTCCCGGCTTTAGTTTCTTTATGGCACATTACTTCTTGCTGATACGAAGAAGAAGATTGGCAGAGATTAGTTTGTGGACACTTTTAATTAGCATCGTTAGTATAAGTTACTTAGCCCGATACAATAAAATCGTGAACGTGGATTACAGCATGCTGCGTGTTCCCAAAAGTAAATCGATTGTTGTTGACAAACGAGTTTTAGTATTAGACGACAACATTGAAATCTATAAAGACAATAAGTCTGCAACGCCATTTGTTAATTGGTCCGTATCGAAAGATATTTTTTCCAGTGCCGACTATTATGAAAATGTTGTAGAAGTGTATCGCGGAATAAAAGAAGATCAGCCTGATTTGATTCGTGACAAAGATGATTTGCTGAGACCTTTTCTCGCACGCATTCCCGAGCTAAAGAAAATGTATGTGAGAAAAGGTATCTACTACGAAAAAGTTAAATCGAAATCTAGCAACTGATTTTATCCACGCGTTTTGCGTGTCTTCCTCCTTCGAAGGAAGCATGAAGGAATGTATTCGTTATTTTTTCCGCAAGCTCAAGTGAAATGAATCGCGCTGGTATACAAACAATATTAGCATCGTTATGCTGACGTGCTAAGGAAGCCAATTCATCTGCCCAGCAAATAGCAGCCCGTATACCTTTGTGTTTATTAGCAGTGATAGCAACGCCATTGGCGCTGCCACAAACCAAAATTCCAAAATCAAATTCTTTCTTCTCAACCGCTAATGAAACCGGATGTGCAAAGTCAGCATAGTCTGCCGATTCAGATGAGTACGTTCCAAAATCCTTTATTTCGTAACCGTTTTTCACAAGCGAATTGCGAAGAGCTTCTTTATATTCAAATCCTGCGTGGTCGCTGCCGATTGCTATTTTCATTATGAAGATCTTTGTTGTTGTTCAAGACGTTCTTCTTCTGCTTCACGCTTCTTGCGATTGCGATCTACATTTGCCGAGATTAAGATACTGATTTCAAAAAGCATGTACAATGGAATCGTAATCAAAATCTGACTGAGTGGATCTGGTGGCGTGATGATCGCAGCAACAATTAAGATCACAACAATAGCGTGCTTTCTGTACTTTCTTAAAAACGTAGGCGTTACGATGCCAAACTTCGAAAGGAAATAAATTACGACCGGAAGCTGAAACAGTAATCCACTTCCAAAAACCAACGTCACGAAAGTAGATACATAGGAGGTTATATCGAATTGATTGACGATAAGATCACTGATTCGGTAATTAACCATGATGTATACCATCAACGGAGCAATTACATAGTAGCCAAAGGAAATGCCCAGCGCAAACAAAAATGAAACGATCAATACAACACCCGTTGAACTATTTTGCTCCCTTTTGTGAAGGCCCGGCTTAACGAAACGCCATACTTCCCATACGATGTAAGGGAATGAAAAAATTAATCCAATAACAAAAGCAGCAATAATGGTAATGGTAAACTGACCGGTCATGAAACGACTCTGTAGTTCGAGTGGTATATCGGCAATACACAAGTCTGGTTTGTTGATGGCGTTACCCAGCTTACACAACACTCTCCAGGTAAAGAAGTCTGATTTAGCAGGTGCTAAAATAATGTTAGAGAATATCCATCGTACTTCAATAAAAGCAATGACTGTAAAAACAACCATAGCAATCACTGAACGTATTAAATGCCATCTTAATTCTTCGAGGTGATCGAGAAAACTCATTTCACCTTTCTCCCCATTTTCTTCTACTGTATCCTGGTCTAATGGCATCGGCTTTTTCTATTTATAAATCACTTAATGTGATAACTTGTATTTCCTTTACTCTTTTAAGATCAATATCGTTTGAGATGACACATTTTGCTCCTGCTACAATGGCGGAAGCTATCTGTATTGCGTCTGGTGTTTTGAGCTGATAGGTTGATCTCAATTCTGCTGCCTTTCTTGCAACCTGTTGGTCGCAAGGAATCAGTCGCAAAAATGGAGAATTCAGAAGAATATCTTCATATTCTTTTACTAAATCGCTGCGCTTTGTTTTAAGCGGAAGCGTTAAGACTTCAATGATCGTTAAAGTAGAGGTGAGGAATTGTACTTGACCAACTTTATTTCGTTCAAAAAGAGGCTGCAGAGTTTTGAAAAAGCTTGAAGACTTTTCTATGTAATAGATAATAGGGGCCGTATCAAGAAAAATATTGCCTTCTACGTTTACCTTAGTCCCAGCTGCGCTCATTTCTTAGGTAATCGTCAATATCTATTCCTTTCCATATCTCATTCCCCAATCCTGCCAGCTCAGTTAAACTCCTTTCCCTGCCCGATTTTTTCTCTTTGGCTAAAACGTCTATCAATTGATGAAGAACCGTAAGCTTCTCGGCCTCAGATAGTCGTTGAATTTCTCTTAAGATATCCGGAATTGCCATCATCCTATAAAAATACTTAAATCATTCTAAAGATCAGATACAAGTCAAATTAAAGCCCCTAACTCAATTCCTTACCTATTTATACAAAGGAAACTTCGTCATCAATCTATTTACTTTCTTCTTAACTGATTTTAAGTGCTTGGTGTCTTCCGGTTTTTGAAGAGCTTCATCTATCAATTCAACCACCTTCACTACATCTTTTTCTTTGAAGCCACGCGTTGTAATCGCTGGTGTTCCCACTCTCATTCCTGAAGTAACGAAAGGAGATTGTGTATCGAACGGAACCATGTTTTTGTTGATGGTGATATCCGCCTGAATCAATCCTTCTTCAGCTTGTTTACCGGTTAGGTTTTTCGAACGAAGATCAATCAACATTAAGTGATTGTCGGTACCGCCTGAAATAATTTTATATCCTCTTTCCAAAAATGCCTGCGCCATCGCTTTTGCATTCTTCGAAACCTGGATAATGTATTCCATGTATTCATCCGACAAAGCCTCTTGGAAAGATACTGCCTTAGCGGCAATAACATGTTCTAATGGTCCGCCTTGTGTTCCTGGGAATACACCTGAATCTAACACCGATGAAATTTTACGAAGCTCGCCCTTCGGTGTTTTCAATCCCCAAGGGTTATCAATGTTCTTGCCTACCATTATCATTCCTCCACGTGGACCACGAAGTGTTTTGTGGGTGGTCGTTGTTACAATGTGGCAATGTTCCATTGGATCAGCCAACAATCCTCGAGCAATTAAACCTGCAGGGTGAGAAATATCAGCAAGCAATAATGCCCCAACGCTATCGGCTGCTTCTCTTAGTTTTTTATAATCCCAATCGCGACTGTACGCTGATGCCCCGCAGATGATCATCTTTGGTTTCTCGCGCTGGGCGGTTTGAATTACTTTATCAAAATCGATTGTCCCCGTTTCCTTTTCAACACCATAGAAAGTAGGCTGATATAATTTCCCCGAAAAGTTCACAGGCGAACCGTGTGTTAAGTGCCCACCATGTGAAAGATCAAAACCTAAAATTTTATCGCCCGGCTTTAAGCATGCCAACATAACGGCAGCATTGGCCTGAGCGCCTGAGTGAGGCTGTACGTTAGCCCATTCAGCACCAAAAAGTTCTTTCGCGCGATCGATAGCCAATTGTTCGATCTCATCTACCACTTCGCAGCCACCGTAATAGCGTTTGCCGGGAAGACCTTCAGCATATTTATTGGTAAGCACAGTTCCCTGAGCCTTCATTACCTGTAAGGAGGTGAAGTTCTCGGAAGCAATGAGCTCGATGCCCGTTTCCTGGCGTTCTCTTTCTTTGTCAATTAGGTCGAAGATGGCTTTATCACGTTTCATGATACTGGGTGTTTTAAAGAAGGGTCAAAAATAGGATTGAAAGTTGAATTATAAAGGGTTGAGGAAGGATAATGATAGGTAATTCTAAGGGGTGCAATAAGTCAGGCCCAATGCATCTTAGCTTCCATTCAACTTTTATAATCCTTATCGATATTGGCTAAAAAAATAGCCTCCCCTCCGAAATTATCAGAAGGGAGGCCTGTTTGTCTATTGACGTGTTTGTTTTTACGACAAACTGATTCGCAATGAATTGAAATGACATCTAATCATTCTTCAAATTATCCACTGGCTTAATGTAGGTAGCACGCCAGGTTTGAGAACCAATGGTTAAAGTGCCAAAAGCAATGAGCATGAATACTCCTATAACAATTGTTTTTACATCGACATTAACATGATACGCCAATTGCTCAAGCCATAAGTTGTTGATGAAATATGCTGCGGGCACGGCTATTACTATGGCGATGAGTAAAATCACTATGAAGCCTTTCGATAAAAGATAAATCAATGAGGCATTACTGCTACCTAACACTTTGCGAATTGAAATTTCTTTGATGCGGGTTTCCGTTGCATAGGTTGCCATGCCTAAAAGGCCAAGGCAAGAAATCAAAATGGCCAGGATAGAGATGACGCTGAGGATGCTCACGAGATCACCAAAGAAGATGTCGTAGATCTTATGTACTTCTCCATTAAAATCTTTATAGTCAATCTGAAGAGCCGGATTGATCTTTGCCCATGCCGCCTCCACGCTTTTACCCGCTTCATCATACGTGCCGGTGTATTTTACCTGAAGTATTTTATATTCTTTTGGATTATAGATCAATGCCATCGGATCCAATTTATCGATCAGCATTTGGTGATTATAATCTTTCACCACACCAATAATTTGTTTACGAGATGAATCTTCCTTCAAAATGATTTCTTGTCCGATGGCTTCGATTGGTGATCCAAAATGAAATGCTTCAACTGCTTTTTCATTTAATACAATAAAATTTTTGTTGGATTCTCCCGCACCTGCATCATAATAGCGACCTGCAACTAAAGGTATTTCCAGATTCTTAAGGTAGTCTTCATCAGTTGAGAAATAGTAAAGGGTTGTCCAGTCTTGATCTTCCAATGTCTTCTTATATCCCTCACCATAACTCGATCCGGCAGCAGGCACATGAGATCCAGCACTTACACTTTCAATGTTGTTATATTTTATTAACTCGGTCTTCAGTGCTTCAGCAGAAGTATTGCCAAGATTGATCACCATTTTATTTTCCATCGAAAAACCATGATCAGCCCGCAGAAACAATTGCAATTGATTGAAGACTACTACCACAGATAAAATGAAAATAAGCGAGAAGGTAAACTGCATTACCAACAATGTTTTGCGCAGCCCAATGTTAGAGAAGAGTTTCATGGTGCCTAAGCCCTTCAATACTTTTATCGGCTGAAAGCGACTCAACACAACTGCGGGGAAAAATCCGGCAAGAATTCCTACTACAATGGCAAAAACAAAAAATAGAGCAAATACAAAATAATTTGCTTCCAGATCCCATTTCATCATTTGCGCAAAACTTAGCTTCAACATCAAAGGCTTAACGCCAATCAATAAAGCAACAGCTGCTACCAATGCTATCAGAGTAATCAAAACAGATTCTGATAAAAATTGAACAAAGACTTGCCAACGCATGGCACCCGTTACTTTGCGTACACCAATTTCACGTGCGCGTGTCAGTGATCGTGCAATGGATAAATTTGTAAAATTGAAACAGGATGTGAGCATTACTACACCTGCCAGTCCAATAAAGAAGTAAACAAATATCCAAGGCAAGAACGGCCCGATTGGATTATTAATGAACGCACCCGGTGTAATACTCATCAATGCTTGTGGCTTGTACTGTATTTTATTATCCGTTTCAGGATTGGGTACTTTGGTAAAATATTGCTTTTCAATTTTGGCGAGGTGGGGCTGAATGTCGTCTATGGTTTTGTCTTTTTCTAATACGATATAAATCCATCCTTGCCACGCGTTATACCAGTCGTCCATTCCACCTTTTCTTCGTTTATCGAGCGCCTCTAAACTTTTTACTGTGCTGATGCTAGCGAGTGCATCAAAGACGATGTGTGATTTACGATTGGTCTCTTTTAAAATACCCGTTACCTTATACGGACCTTCATCACCTACCTTAAAACTTTCGCCTACCGGATTTTCTTGTTTGAATAATTTTTTTGCCGCCTGATGTGTGAGCACAACAGAGTAAGGTTCTACCAAAGCGGTTTTCGGATTTCCATATTCCAATTCATATTCAAAAATGTCGAGCATTTCAGGGTCAACAAAAAAACCGGCAACCGGAATGTTTACATCTTGCTCAATCTCGAGCCACATGTTTCCAAAGCCCCGAACGATTCGTGCGCTCTTGTCAATACCCGTATAATTACTCATCAGCTCATCGCGAAGGGGAAGACTGGTAGTGGCAGTTTCATTCATCACGCCACCGTCCGTTTCCATCGGAATGGAATTGATCCGGTAAATGCGATCGCGTTTGGTGTTGTGTCGATCATACGTCATCTGGTCAGCCACCAGCATAATGATGATCATCGACAATGTCATGGCCACAGCCAATCCAAAAATATTGATGAAGGAAAAGAAGCGGTGGCGCACAAGATTGCGCAAAGCGGTTTTGAGGTAGTTACGAAACATGACGAGGGTTGTTAAGAAATTGTATAAAGGATGGTGATGTGTGCTTCCTTATAGTAAGACGCCAGTTGTCGGTTGCCAGTAACCGGAGACTGGCAACCGGCAACTTTCCATTACCTTTTTATTGCACTGCTTCAGAGTTATTACTTATTGTTCTCAGCGTTCTGCTTCACCATGAAATAGTAAATCAGGAAGCCTAATGAAACTGCTACGGTAAACAATCCATAAGGCAAAGGCGATTCAGGACTTACTGGAACGTATTCCATTATGATGAGAGAAAGACCAGCGAAGAACGTTAACAGGCCCCATTTGAGAGAAGGAAATTTACCTTCACTTGTTGAATGGCTTTTGAAAATGGCTTGCGTGTCATCATTTACAAAACCTTTGTCAATCATTTTCTTTTTCAAAATATAATCGGTCATCACTTTTGCGAAAAAGTAAACTGCTGCACCAAATGTACCCATGATTGTAATAGGCATTAGAACATCTCTTAATCCGTGATCCATATTTTTAAGTTTTAAAGTTTCTGTTTGTTTGGGGCGTATGACACGGAGGTCAACGAAGATGTTGCAGCTTACGTGAAAATATTTTCGGCTTGTTCTGAGTTGCTCAAGGTAATCGGTAATCAGTATTCGGTAGTCAGTAACCGGTTACCGAATACTGATTATCTGCAACTCTTTTTTCTCCCTGCAACATTCTATCTTAGAGGTGTGTCTAACGACCCGATGATGGATGATAGAGCCCTTGTTTCTAACATTTTGGATGGAAATATGCAGGCTTTCAGGTTGCTTATTAAGCAGCATGAAAGACTTGTGGCTCACATGATCGGGCGTGTGGTAAAGAACAAAGAAGAAAGCGAAGAACTGTGTCAGGATGTGTTTTTGAAGGTTTATGAAAAGCTCTCCGAGTTTGGTTTTAAGTCGAAATTGTCGACTTGGATTGCCACTATTGCCTATCGTCATGCCATCAATCAGATACGCAAAAACAAGATGTTGCTGTCGGATATTCCCGAAGAAGACAACTTTACTGCGTATTTTGTAGAGGAAGAAAATCCGGAATCGGTTTTAGTAGAAAGTGATTTGGATGGATTTGTATTAAAGTTGGTAGATCAATTGCCACCTCAATACAAAATCGTGTTAACTTTATTCCACCTTGATGGGATGAGTTATCCGGAAATTGGTGAAGTGACCGGAATGCCAGAAGGTACAGTTAAGAATTATCTTTTCCGTGCCCGGAATTTGTTGAAAGAAAAAGTAAAGCACCATCTTGGTAAAGAAGAAGTATTATGAATCGCTACGAAGAAGAATTGCAAGGTAATCTGGAAGCGGGAAAAAATCCGGACGGTGATGAGCTGGATGTAAAGGCTTATCAAACCGTATTCAATGCACTAAAGCATGAGCCTGAATTTACTTTGTCGTCTTCCTTTGCTGACAATGTTGTTGGCTTGGCTATGAAGAAACAAAATTCGAAAAGCACTTTCAGAGAATATTTCTGGTTTGGCGTTGGCATCTTCGTTATGCTGATCGCATCCGTTGTGGCTATTTTCATGACCGATTTCAAATTCGATATGGGCTTCTTAAATGGCCTAAGCTCATTTAAAGGATTGATCATCTTTGGAATATTTTTTATCGGCCTGCTTCATTGGCTCGATAAGAAACTAATAAGGCCAACGGAAACGCATTGATAAAAGGCTACAAGCTTCACGCTTCAGGCCGCAAGCTTGTAGCCTGAAGCGTGAAGCTTGCGGCCTTTTACTAGTATACCAAACTTTTCTCCAAGATAAACTCAGCAATCTGAACTGCATTGGTTGCGGCACCTTTGCGTAAGTTGTCAGCAACAATCCACATGTTCAATGTATTCTCCTGTGATTCATCTCTGCGGATTCTTCCAACAAAAACCTCATCACGATTATGTGCATTGATAGGCATCGGATAGATGTTGTTCTTCGGATCGTCCTGAACAATTACACCTGGAGTATTCGCTAAAATCGTTCTGATTTCGCTTATGTTGAAATCTTCAGCGAATTCAACATTAACGGCCTCGGAATGTCCTCCAATAGAAGGAATACGAACTGTAGTAGCCGTTACCTTAATGCTGTTATCATTCAAAATTTTGCGGGTCTCATTTACCATCTTCATTTCCTCTTTGGTGTAACCATTGTCGAGGAAAGAATCGATATGAGGCAAAACATTCATATCGATTGGGTGAGGATATACTTTCGGACCTTCAACACCATTGCGTTCGTTCATCATTTGTTGAACAGCATCTTTACCTGTTCCGGTTACAGACTGATAAGTCGAAACAACAATGCGTTTAATTTTATAGCGCTTGTGAAGCGGAGCCAATGCCATCACCATTTGAATGGTTGAGCAATTCGGATTGGCGATAATTTTATCGTCAATCGTAAGTTGATTAGCATTGATTTCCGGAACGACCAATTTCTTAGTAGGATCCATTCTCCAGGCGGAAGAGTTGTCGATTACGATTGTTCCAACCGCTGCAAACTTTGGAGCCCAATCCAATGACGTTCCTCCACCAGCAGAGAAAATCGCTACGTCCGGTGCAAGCTTTACGCCTTCTTCAATAGTAATAACAGTGTATTCCTTTCCCTTAAAGGTATATTTTCGGCCTGCCGATGCTGCTGACGCGATCAAATAGAGTTCGTCAAATGGAAAACTTCTTTCCTCAAGTACTTTGAGGATTTCCTGGCCAACAAGTCCGGTGGCACCTACTACTGCGAGTTTCATTTTTTTTGTTAATTTAGAATTGCAAAAGTAATATTTTCCCGATGTGCCTATGTTGTATACCACAGAAATATGCAGAGTTTGTATTCTGAAATCGTTAGCGCTGAAAATAGTTGTAGCGTTTTTCATCCTCCTCCTCACCCAACAATCGTTCGCCCAGTTCACTGATAGTTTCTCGGATGGCGATTTTATTGCTAACCCAAGCTGGGTTGGTAACGACAGTAAATTCATTGTTTCGGCCAATCAATTGAAGCTGCAAGCACCTGCTATTGCAGATAAGGCATATCTATCAACTTCCTCTGAAGCCATTAATGATGCCTCCTGGGAATTTGTGGTGACCCTGGGATTCAATCCCTCCAGCTCGAATTACATTCGAGTTTACCCGGTGTCAGACAGTGCGAATGTTTCGGGTTCACTCAATGGATATTATGTAATGCTTGGCAACACTGCGGACGAGATCAGCTTGTATCGCCAAAGTGGAACGACCCGAACTAAGATTATTGATGGCATCGATGGACGTCTGAATCTTTCTTCGTCAGTAACGAAAGTGAAAGTAACGCGAGATGCTTCTGGAAATTGGGAATTGTTTTCGGATGTTGGTCTTACAGGAACATACGCATCAGAAGGTATTGCTCTTGATGCCACTCATCTATCCTCTACTTACTTCGGATTGTTTTGTAATTACACGGCCACTCGTTCCGATAAATTTTATGCAGATGATATTCTAGTTAGTGGAAATCCAATTGTAGACGCAACTCCGCCAACGGTAGTATCTCTCAAGGTTATTTCCTCCACAGAACTTGAATTGATTTTTTCAGAGAAGGTAGAGGCAACTTCCGCTGAAGAGATTGAAAATTATGTGGCATCAAATGGTTTGGGTAATTCAGCTTCAGCAACTCTTCAGTCCGACAGAAAAACCATTCAGCTTTCTTTTGCAAAGGATTTTCCAAATGGAATTGAGAATACGCTCACTATTTCTGGCATAAAGGATTTAGCAGGGAATGAAATGACCACCATCACAAAATCATTTCTCTATTTTGAAAACTTTCCTGTATCCTATAAAGATTTAATCATCACCGAGATTTTTGCAGATCCGTCACCTCAGATAAAATTGCCAAATGCAGAATACATTGAAGTCTTCAATCGAAGTGAACATGCCATTGATCTTACAAATTGGAGGTTGACGGATGGAAGTTCTTCAGCAACTTTTTCATCAAAGATTCTTTTACCCAATGCTTATTTGATTTTAACATCAACAGTAAGTCCGAGTGACATTTCCTCTTTCGGAGATGTTCTTAGTCTTTCTAATTTTCCAACGCTTAACAATGATGGTGATGCATTGGTTATTCGAAGTTCAACTGGTTTGCTGTTAGATTCTGTAGGTTATTCCTCAGATTGGTATTTGGATTCTGACAAAAAAGAAGGTGGATGGTCACTGGAGTTGATTGATCCGTCAAATCCTTGTGGAGAAAATGAAAATTGGATTGCTTCAGAAAATCCGAATGGTGGATCACCAGGAATTCAAAACTCAGTCTTTGCAAACAAGCCTGATCTTACCAGTCCAAAATTACTTTCGGCAATCCCACTTTCATCAACTGTATTGCGTTTGAAATTCAATGAGAAATTGGAAAACGAAATTCCTTTGCGTGCAAGTTTTCAGATTGATCCTGAAGTAACTATTACATCTGTTTCATTTGTTAGCGCTTCTTTAAAAGAAATTGATATCCATGTTGATTCCTTATTGGCGCAAACACTTTATACTGTTACCATTCAGAATGTCCGTGACTGCAACCAGAATGTAATTCGACAGGATTTCAATTCTTATGAGTTTGGTTTGCCTGAACCAGCGGAACCAATGGATGTAGTGATTAACGAAATTCTTTTTAATCCCAGACCAACAGGAGTCGACTTTGTGGAAATTGTAAATACATCTTCTAAATTCTTCAACATCAAGGATTGGGCGTTGTCAAATATTGAAGATGGAGTTTTACTGAATACCAGGATTATCTCATCCGAAAATATTTTGCTCAAACCAAATGCATACCTCGCCATTACCCAAGATGGAAATGTATTGAAAGGAGAGTATGTAAATGCCCACGAAGAAACCTTTCTAAATATTTCTTCTTTGCCGAGTCTTAATGATGACGAAGGTTCTATTGTGCTCACTAATGATGATGGAAATCTATTGGACAATCTTCAATACATTAAAACATGGCATTCAGTTTTTATAAAAGATCAAGAAGGCGTTTCATTAGAGCGTGTCTCGTTTACCGCACCAACACAAGAATCACAAAATTGGAAATCAGCCAGCTCAATTGTTGGTTATGCCACACCGGGTTATGTCAACTCAAATGCAAGAGAGCAAGCATTGCAAGATGAAGCCGTGACGGTTGAACCAAAAGCCTTCAATCCCATAAATGGTCAACCTAACTTCACACAAATTCAATTTCAATTTGATCAGGGTGGATATGTTGCCAACATTAAAATCTTTGACTCGCAAGGACATCTCATTAAGCATATTGCTAATAATGAAGTGCTGGGTACACAAGGTTTTTTTCGTTGGGATGGAGATCGAGATGATGGCAATAAAGCTCGTGCGGGTTATTACATGGTGTTGTTCGAAGTGTTTAATTCAAGTGGTCAAGTAAATGTATTTCGCAAGCCAGTGGTTATAGCAACCCGATAGAATGAAACCATCCCTTCCAGATGGGTAAATTAATATTCGTGCATTCGTGGCAACTTTGCTTCGTGAAGTAAGGCCACGAATAATCAATAAGTCTTAAAACAGTCCTTTTCTAAAGATATTCTCAATTTCCTCTGCCCGAAGATGTCGCTGATCTTTCACAATCCATTTTCCGTTTACCAATGTTCCAAGAATATCAGAGGTATCTGCAGTATACAGTATAGCTGGCAATATATTTTTCAAATCAGATTGCATCAACAATGGTGATTTAGCATTGTACACAACCGCATCGAAAGGCTTATCTATTTCAAAGAATGTCTTTTGTTCAAGACCCATTGCTTTTCTTCCAGCGTGAATGGTTTTGTTGATTAATACTTGTGCTCCATCATCGAAGGTATTGCGCTTGTGTGTTGTAAATCGCTGTGCATAATCCAGCCAGCGCAAATCTTCCAGAGGATTTAAACTGATATGGCTGTCTGTTCCAATGGACCAATGTCCGCCTTCCTTTGCAAACTCGCTAAGCTTAAATATTCCATCCCCTAAATTCCCTTCGGTGCCCGGACATAACACAACATTTGCTCCACTCTTTGCCAATCGTTTTACTTCATCACTTTCCATGTGCGTGCAGTGAACCAGATGGAAACGACTATCCAATGGAAGATGATTGAGCAACCATTCTACTGGCCTTTGTTTTAAATAATCAACGCAGTCTTTAATCTCTTTTAATTGTTCGGCTGCATGTAAATGAAAAGGAATATATTTCGGTCCGGCTTCAAATGTTTTTACAATGTCGTTTGCATTCACTGCTCGTAAAGAGTGAACACCAAAACCCAATCGTGCATGATCCTGATTCAATACTACGTTAGCAGAGTCATCAAGCAACTTTAAATAATCGTCTACTGTTTTCGAAATAAATCTTCGTTGCTTTGGATAAGCATCAACACCAAAATTTCCTTTCTGATAAAATACGGGCACCAATGTAATTTTTATACCCACTGTCTTTGCCGCTGAAACCAATCGCTCTCCCATCTCCGCTAAATTCGAATAATGGTTTCCGTGTTTGTCGTGATGCAAATAATGAAACTCAGCTACATGAGTGTATCCTTTCCGAAGCATTTCTGCATAGAGCATCGTAGCGATAGACTCCATTTGATCTGGGTCTATGGTAAGAGCGCAGTTATACATAGCTTCACGCCAACTCCAGAAATCATCGGCCGTTCCAGGCTCGTGCTTTTCTGCATGACCTGCCATAGCAAATTGAAAAGCATGTGAGTGTGCATTTTGAAAACCCGGCAAGGCGAATCCTTGAACAGTCTCCACGGCAACAGACTGAGCAGGCGCTTTTTTAGACAGGTATTGAACAACTCCTTTTCCATCAATACCTACATAGGCTGGTGAAATCCATCCTTCTTCCTGAAGAAGGGCTTTGAAGGAAAAATATTTTAAGTCGCTCATTATTATCGTTTTTTACTCATCAAAAATCAATACGTCATTGCGAACCGGTTTCGGGTGAAGCAATCCCCTCGCCACGAAGTGCGCACGTTGTAGTGAGGGGATTGCTTCGTCAGCATTTTTCAGCGAAACACTGAAAAGCTTCCTCGCAATGACTGGCTTTGTCGTTTATAAAGTTTTAATAAGATTCTCAAAAACACTTTTTAACACATCACGCATTTTTTCTGCTCTCTTGTCGTCATACTTTTTCTCACCATCATCCATGTAATTCACTTTCGTCATCTCAAGTTGCAGGGCATGTTGATTTTCAGATGGCTTTCCAAAATGACGGGTGATCGTTCCTCCTTTAAAGGGACTGTTATGTTGAAGAGAAAAATTTGTTGTTCTGATTTTCTTCAATACTGTTTCCGCAAGTAATGCATCGGCCGAAGTTCCATCGGCATCTCCTAAAATGAGATCAGGAAATTTTTGATTGTGAATGGTGGGTACATATTGTCGTATGGAATGACAATCCCACAACAATACCTTTCCAAACTTTGCTTTCAATTGATTTAGTAATTCCTGAATCTTGGCGTGATAGGGTACATAATATTGATGGAGTCTTCTTTTTATTTCTCCTTTGTCTACAGCTTTGCGTTCATCATTATATAAAGATTCTCCTAAGAAATTTGTTGTCGGGCAAAGTCCTGTTATAATTCTTCCATCAGAGTAAAGCGGCTTACTTTTTGGATCGCGATTCAAATCAATTACCCAGCGACTGTAAACTGCAGAGATCATTGTTATGCCCATGGAAGGAGCGAAGTCATACAGTTTATCAACAAACCAATCCGTATCATCTGGTGATGAAGTAAGATTGGCCTTGTATTGATCTTTCAATTCATCGGGAAAATGAATGCCGCAATGGGGTACGCTAATCAGGATAGGTACTTGATTTCGGTGGGCGGGTGAAATGATAAACGGATTCATCTAGTATTACACGACAAGTGTTTCGCCACGAATGCACGAATAAAAGACAGTGATCATTCGTGCATTCGTGGCTATTCATGACTGGCTACTTTTTTTTCTTTTTCGATTTTTTCTTGCTTTTAGATTCCTGAATGGCTTTCTGTAAAAGGTCATCTGCTATCTTCTGATTTAGAAGTCGTGTTCTTTCAATTTCCTGTTCCAGTCTTTCAAATTTCTGCTGGTAATCAATTGGATTTTGCAAACGCGCTTTCAATTTCATAATTCGTTTGAAGGATTCATCAATACGTTCTTTTTTGATCACGCCATCCTGCACCATTTTCTTTATGATCACGTGAACACGATCTACCGTTCGCACATCACTTCCCTGAATGTTATTTGAAAAGGTCATAATGTCAACCCCTCCATTGATTGCTAATCGAATGGCTTCCTCCAAACCATAGTGTTCAGTAATAGCATGCATCTGCATATCATCCGTAAAAATCACGCCATTAAAATGAAGTTTATTACGAAGCATGCCCGTGAGAATATTAAACGATAATGTTCCCGGATTTCCGCTCGAATCTAGTTTCATATTCACTATATGCGAAGTCATAACAGCGTCTGCATATCCTGAATCGATAAGTGATTGATAGGGTTTCAATTCGCGCTCAGTCCAGGTATTGGTAACATCCGCAATTCCCAAATGTGTGTCCGCTTGCGAGCTTCCGTGTCCGGGAAAATGTTTTAATGCTGTTATTACACCCTTCTCGCGGTGCTTTTTAATTACCTCTTTTGCCATGATGATCACCGTATCTTCACTTGCAGAGAATGCGCGACCATGTTTTACAATCACGGGATTATTAAGGTTGGCGATTAAGTCCACATCAGGTGCAAAGTTTACATTGATGCCAAGTCCTATTAATGTAGAGGCTGTTGCTTCGCTGTAAAACCGAACCGAATCAAGAGAAGCGTTTTTGCCCATCTCGAAAGCGGTAATGGATTTCGGAAATCCGTACTTGTCTTTTAATCGATTTACTTTTCCGCCTTCCTGATCGATGGAAATGAACAATGGAATTTTGGCCGCATGCTGATACGTCCAGTTAATTTTCTTTAATGCTACAAATGAATTTGTTTTGGGAATGTTCTTTTCAAAAATTATGATGGACCCTACCTTACCTTTTTGAATTTCACTGAGCACAGCAGAATCAACCGATGTCCCTGCAAAACCAATCAAGATCATTTGACCTATTTTGATGTCAAGACTGTCGCTTGACTGCGCTTTTGCAAAAGCTGATACGAGCAGTGCTACTAAACATAAAGCTCCTGCCTTTCTTAGACTAATATTTATCATAAATCAAGTTCAAAATTTCCTGCATGTTTTTTCGAATGGGTGATGTTGGTGTTGTATAGTTACTATTCATAAATGAGAAAATCAGAGTCTTTCCTTTTTTTGTTACCAGGAAACCACTCAGACAATGATTGTTGCTTAATGAGCCTGTCTTCCCGAATATGTAAGGCTTCTCTGCTTTAAACCAATTCTTTAATGTTCCATTCACACCACCTGTAGCAAGCATTGGAAAAAGTCGTTCTCTCGGAACGAGTTGATACAGTTTATCCCACACCTGCACAATGCTGCGCGGAGTGAAAAGATTGAAACGTGATAATCCGGAGCCATCAACCCAAATGGGTTTATCAGTCAGATCAGCAAAGAATTTCTTCTGCACATATTCGATTGCTATTTCCGGTTTTAATGTATCGCTTACTAATCCGGCACAAATCAATAGAAGCTGCTCCGCCATCATGTTGTCGCTTTCCTGCATCATAATTTTGTAAACACTATCAACCGGAACGCTGTACACAATTTTTGTGTCTGCGGAAATTGGTTTCACGATGTTTTGAACTTTGCGCTTTAATGTATCGGTTAATAATTCCACTAAGAATGATGGTTCTGTTCTAAAAGGAATATCCCACTCACCCGATTTAGCAGATGGATAATATTCAAAGTTGTTGGAGTAAAAGCTTCGGATTACTTCTGGTTTTTCGCGAGGCTCACCCATGTGTAAATAGGCAGAAAAGTATTCGGGAGCGACCTTTACGTTTTTGCTTGCGGTTTTAACTGAAAAGATGTTTCCGTAAACCGGAAATGAAAACCGCTCAGCAGAATAATAATCATTGTAATCATCCCACGCCCAACCAGGTCCAAAGGCTGTGGTATTGAAATTATTTGATGAGAAATAAAGATTTTGTTTGGCGGATGTCAGAAAGGAGTAAATCCGTTCATTCGTAAAGGTGTTCTTATACAAGAATGTAGGATCGCCTGTTCCCCAGAAGATCAATGAATCATTTCGCTGAATGTATTTGATTCCCGGAATAGAATCTCCAATAATGTTCAACGAAGCAAAGAGTGTAAAAATTTTAGTGTTCGATGCTGGTGTAAAATACTTATCGCTGTTAAAGTCATAAATCGTTTTCTTTTCTTGAGGATCATACAAGACAAACCCTGTGTGATCTTGAAATTTCTTTTCAGTTTGCTTAAATGTTTTGGAAAGCGCCCTTTTCGAAACAGGGGAGCACGAAGAAAGAAAAACAAAAGTTAGGAGTACAAATAAAAGTATGCGCATCAATTACACGTTTAGGTAGCGCTCAAGTAATACGTTCCTGTGATGTTTATCATGTCCGGAAATTATGAAGCCCAAATTTAGAACTGATATTTCAGTATTGTTTGCTTTACCGGTTCGCGAAAGCATTTCATCAGAGAAGCTGGAATACAGATCAATGGAAGTTAATCGTACATGCTCCATTTCATTTGCAATGCTTTCAATACTTCTATTAAGTGCATTGGCTTGTGGAGCATAATCATTCTCTTCAAAACCAGACAAAGGTGTTTTATCATTTCGAGAGAAACGTAGTGCGCGGTATGCAAAAATACGTTCGGCATCGATCATGTGGCAAAGCAATTCTTTGATGCTCCATTTTTCTGGCTGATATCGAAAATCTCCTTTTGTTTCAGGAATTGAACGGACAAGCTTCAATGTAGCTTTGCTTGATTCTTGCAAGACTTCTAGCAGGTCTGAATCTTTCACAAGTTTTACATAAGTCATGTAAAAGGTTGGAACGTTTGGTAGATCTGGTTGTGTCATATTCAAAAATAAGGAAGAATGATTGGAGTTACGAATTATCCATTTGGCAAACTGATGCTGATATGAGTTCCCTCTCCGTAAGTACTTTCAATGCCAATTTCACCTCCACATTTTTCAATGGCTTGCTTTACGATGTACATGCCCAGGCCTGAGCCTTGTGAACGGTCAGTTGCACGATAAAACATATTGAATATTTTCCCAAGATGTTCGGCCCGTATCCCAATGCCGTTGTCACTAATTTCAATATTTGCACGCCTGACATTTACATTGATTCTTATTTTTAAGAAGCTCTTCACCTCCGGATTAAAGTATTTGTAAGCATTGGAGATAATGTTGCCAAAAATAATACCGATGCGTTGCTCATCTCCCCGAAAGGGAACATCCTGCCCTTTTATTTTGAAATCGAATTTTATCTTTTTGAAGTTGTCGAGGTATTCAAGCTCTTGCATACAATTCATGGCGATATCATCCAGCTTAATGACGGAATGCACAATCTCTGTTCGATTAACCTTAGCATAGGTAAGCATGGACTTGATGAATTCATCCAGCTTCTTAATTCGTCCTTCAATCTTATCAAGATAATGGTGGAAATTTTTTTCTTCCTTATCGAGGTGGGCTAGATTAACCAAACCCATAATAGAACTGAGGGGCGAACGTAAATCGTGAGACGTTTTATACATCAATTGATCCAGCTCAAAATTTCGTTCAGACAATTCCTCTAGTGTTGCTCGCAGTTCATTTTCGCGCGAAGCCAGTTGTGCATTTTGTTCAACCAATGCATCGTTCAGATTTTTTAGTTTGTCCTCAAAGTCTCTACGCTCCGTAACATCTTTTACAAAAACGGCTACTCCTTTTACATTATTCGATTGATCGCGAATCGGATTAAATGTTGTTTCAATAAATCCAGTGAACTTTGGATATTCTAAGTTATGAAGGGAGACAAAGTATTCACCACGCAATGCTTTTGACAGTTCCTGCTTAACCCACTTTGCATCCTCTGCTCCATTAAAGCAAGATAATTTATTGGTTCCCACTTGAATATTTGCCGTATACAGATCTTTCATGACCTTCTTATGATTCTCATTAAAGGCGAGGTATTGAAAATGATTATCGACAGCATAAATGGATTCTTTTGTACTCTCCATAATGCCTTGAAGACTTGCATTGAGTTTGCTTACTTCCTCCTCTACTTTTTTAATTGCTGTAATTTCAATGCTGCAACCAATAACAAAACGTTTCCCATGCTCATCTACATACCGTGTCTTTGTCGTTAGCATGTGCTTGGTTTGTCCCTTTAATGTAATCTGCTCCTCATTGATTGATATCTCCCCTGTTTGTAGCACCTGGCTGTCACTTTCCCAAAATATTTTTGCCTGATGATGGGGATGAAAATCATAATCACTTTTTCCTAACAGTTCTTTACGAGTCCGATTGTTAAAAGTGCAGAATGAATCGTTGAATACAATCCAGCGATGCTTTTCATCTTTAACGAAAATGGGAGCCGCAACTGTGTTGATAATATTGTTTAGGAATGCTTTTGATTTCGCTTCTTTCCGAGCCAGTTCCCTTTCAATGGTTATGTTTCGAACCGTACCGACATAGTAGGTCGGTTGGTGCCTTAGAATACTCATGCTGATGGATGTCCAATAGGTACTTCCATTCTTTCTTTTGAATTCAACGACCTGATTTCTTGAGGCACCAGTCTTTGCTAATTCCTGAAGGATTCCAATCCGATCTTCATCGCGAACATAAAGATCTTTTGGTAAAACTTTTTTTAACTCTTTAAGTGAACTGTAACCACTCAGTTCAAGAAAAGCGTGATTAGCATATTTAAATGTACCGCCAATCATGCCCATGAAAAGTCCTTCTGTCATGTTCTCATTGATGGACTGGAGCAAAATTTGAGTCTCTCTCTCTTTTTCTTCGGATTCTTTTTTTTCGGTGATATCACGAAAGTTTGAAACAATTCCATTGATGTCTGGCTTATGCAGAAAGTTGGTCAGGATTGATTCTGTCCAGAAGTAATGTCCTTTTTTGTGCCGGAGTTGTTGAACAAGCGTTATGCTTTTCCCAGGGTTCTTGAGTAATTCCTTAAAAACCTTTTTTGTTTCTCCAAGTGAATCCGGATGCGCAAAGTATGTCCCTACTTTACCAAGCGCTTCCTTTTCTGAATAGCCGGCAATTTTTTTTGCACTGGCGGAATAGAATATAATTCTTTGCCCTGAATCATACAGCACAATTCCATCATGTGCATTTTCGATTAATGCCCGAAAGTGCTGCTTGCTTAATCTTTCTTTCTTCGTCTTTTTATCTTTCGGCACCATTCAGCATACGGATCAGCAGGAGCTTAGAACTCCTGAAAAAGTTTATCATCAAGCGTTTCGTCTACTTTTACATTTTTGGGGCCTCCTCCATCCGAGCGATCAGTCGACAATAAAACCTTGCCGTAGGTTTGATAATTGTCCCATGACTTAACCCAATCAGCTGTTTCTTTATTCGCATCTTCGTAATATGCCCATTGCTTCACAAGGTTGTCTTTGATATCGATAAATACATTGTATTTGTATTTTGGTTTAGTCTCAGCATTAGCAAAAGTTAATTCCAAAACGTTGCATCGTCCGCCTGTTTTCAAAGTATCTTCTCCCAAATATTTCAAAGTAACACCACTGTCCTTTAATTTGAAAGGCATGATTAACCAATAAGAATCATTTACCCAAATACGTTTTGCCTGAGCTAATTTTTTCTTAACTGAATCCGGATTCGTAATTTCTTGTCCTTTTATCTGAACCCTTCCTTCCAATGTCTTTGCATTCAAAAGATAAGTAGTGCTGTCTTCCAACGATTCAATTCTAACTCGATCAAGTTCTTTATCCCAGAAGAGATTTCGAACACCACCAGAATTCCAGGAGATGAATCGGGTTTCATCCCAATTTTTCCTTCCTCCCATCGCGGACATAACGCTATCAGCAAGTTCAACAGCTGCAGGGTCAGAATGTGCTAAATCAAATCCTTCTGCTGATGGATTTTCATAGGGTGTTGGCGCTTCTGTTTTTGATTTTCCACAAGACAAAAGCAAACCACTGACAAGAGCAATGGGTAAGAGGAATTTTGACTTCATAATGAATAGAGGGTTTGCAGTGAAATTACTAAAAATTACTACTCGTCTTAATCTTTAGGCTCTTCTGTTTCCGGCTTGTCGGGGATAAACCGTTTAATAATTCCTTTTGGATCGACTGACCTTAACATGAGTCCGCGCAAAAATCCTTCTGCTGGCAAAATTATAAGTGCAACACAAACCTGAAGGAAGAAATCCATCACCGGGCTGGCTCGCGTTTCAAATACCTCCGTTGCTACCGTTTGGATAAACTGAATCAGCATGATGATGGTGAGCAACGACAGTACCCTGCTCACAAAGTGATAGCGTGTACTAAAGCGAAATGAAAGCAACACCAGTGACGCGAATACCACGAACTCCATCGCATAAAACCAAGGGCGTTTCCAATAAGGAGGAAGCACTTCAAAGGCAACGGGTTTAATGTCGAGCACTTTGCCAAAAATATCTTTTGCTTCTACCAGCAAACTATAATCGCCAGCAGGCAAATACGGAAAATCAACAACGTTATTAGTGCTTGACCAATCAGACCAATCTTTTGCAAGACCATTTAGCTTATATCGATACTCAATGGACTGCGATGTAATGTAATCGGGTTGTATTACTTCAAATGTAAGTGCGCTTTTTTGCTGATCGACTTTCAATTGCTTGGTACTTCCAAATTTTTCAATCCCGTTGCGTATGGTTTTTAGCATTAAAGGATAGCCGGACTCGTACGGTGTTAACTTCTCACCAAAAAACTTGTAGAGTTCGTTATCGCTTGTAATTAGCCAAAGGTTATCAGATGTTTGATCGGATGTAACAAACCGCAGATCCTGAAACAAATTTAAGAGTTGAAGGTTGCTTTGATCTTTTGATTGACCTATAACATTCCATCGATGAGCGTTTCGATACCAGATGTTATCCTTCGTGGCAAAGTATTGATTGGGTTTGGCAAGCGTATCAATTAAATTGAATTTCTTATTCTTTCGGTCGTATTGATAAAAGCCTTTTGTGTTGGCAACTGTAATTTCATTGTTCCAGCGTATTCCAACCACTTCATCAAAGTTTGGATTGCTAAAAGGAATCGTTTCAAGAAGGTTTTGTTCGGGAGATGAAACATCAAAACGATAAATCTGATCAAGGCCACAAAGCCAGAGTTCATTTAATTGCCCTTCAAAAATATAATGTACCTGGTCGTCAACTTCATTTAGCAACGCGCGGTTTTGCCATCCTTGATTGGTACTTTCAAATGTATGAACCTTATCTGCATAGGTAGATACCAATAATAAATTCTTTGCATTAGCACCAAAGGCAAATCGAATTGGCTCTTCCAGAATTGGCTTACTCGTTAAGCCATCAATGCTAAAAACGCCACCAAGCCCGACAGCCACTAATTGTCCGTTTATTTCTAATAACTGATTTACTTTTGCGTCAATACCTTGTACTTTTTTAAATACATAGTTTGATGTGCGCAAAACACGCTCCGTCTTCTTAATGCGTTTGTATTCTGGCTTGCCTACGGAGCCAACCTTTTCTTTTTGAGCTGAGGTGCTTGGCGTAGGTGAAGTACTGGTAACAGGTTCATTCGGTTGCTCTTTTGATTTACTTCGATTCCTTTTTAGAAAGCTTAGAAATCCCTTTCGTTTTGATTCTACTTCTTGTGCTGCTGGCTTGGCCTCTTCCGGTGGAGCCTGTTTAACTTCTTGTTTTGTGCTTTTTACTGCTTTCGCTGGTTTGATTTCTACGTCTACATAATAGGTGATCTCATCGTAAAGCTCTTCATTCTCTAATCGAAAAAGACCCAATGAAGTCCCTGCATAAACTTGATTTTGATAGGAATGTGCGCACAATAAATTTCCCTGGATTCCTGGATAATGACTGAACGATCGAAAGGGCATAAAAGGAGCAACGCGTGTAAATCCATATTCGTGAGCAGCCCAAATACTTTGACTCTTGTCGCTCATCATTGCATACACTTCATTATCAGGCAAACCAGATGAATAGTTAATTATCTCCTGTGTTTTGCCGGTTGCAGTATGGATAAAAAGCATACCTCCGCGCAACGTGCCCAAGACAAAAAGATCACGGTTGACCCAAGTGCCGCTAACCACTACACTTGCGTCTGCGTAAGCCTGATCTTCCAATTTGATTTCACGTGGCTTTAAATCCTCTCCACACAGATAGACTTTATTGTTAGCAAGGCCTATTAAGTAATAATTTTGCAGGCCACACGAAAAGATAACTTCATCGTCAGAAGCAAACCCCAGGTTAGATGGGACGAGTTTATTCTTTTCAATTTTCTGAATGCCTGAATTCTGCATGTTGACATACACACTACCAAACAATTCAAAGATGCTGGCAAATGATCCTGACTCTTTCGTTGCCTTAATAGAGGCTTCAAGTTTTTGGTTGCCATCAATGATATCAATGGCTTCATCGGAAAGGAAGAATGTTTTTTCCTTTGCAGAAAGGCTTTGAAGGAAGTCATTGCTCTTTGTAGAAGAAAGCGTTTTGAGTTCGTGAAATCCCTGGTTATTAAAGTCAATAATACCATAGCCCGATACGCCTGACCAATAAATTTTGTTTTGATTATTAATCTGTAAAGAATAGACTGCTCCACTTCCACCAATAAGGTTCCAGTTGCGGCCATCAAATTCAATCACTCCGCTACGCGTGGCGAAATACATAAGACCCTGCTCGTCTTGAACCATATCAAAACAAACATTGTCGAACCGTTCTTCGCTTGGCGAGAAATGGGACAAAAAGTAATTGCCGGTTTGACTGAAAAGATTAAAAAAACCGAGCAGCAAAAAAGTTAAAAAAATAGTGCGCATGCAGAAGCTCCTGTTTTCAAATTTAGCGAATGATTCGCTTTTAAACTAATGGATTAGCTGATCCGGCTCCAATTGACTGCGCTCTTTCGCATGGATTCAATCTGTAACCGAATCAAATTATTCTCCGGCTTTTCTAATGTAGGATCTGCTTCCAGAATATTGATCGCCACCTCGCGTGCCTTTTTTAGTATCTCTCCGTCTTTTCCCAAATCAGCGATGAGCAAGTCTAATACTCCGCTTTGCTGCGTACCCATTAAATCACCGGGGCCACGAAGTTTCAAATCAGTTTCAGCAATGTCAAAACCATTTGTTGTTCTCACCATAGTACTAATACGTACTTTCGAATCGGCACTGAGTTTAATGTTCGAAATTAAAATACAAAATGATTGTTCAGCACCACGCCCCACCCGCCCACGTAGTTGATGCAATTGCGAAAGACCGAATCGCTCAGCGTTTTCAATAACCATCACAGAAGCGTTTGGTACATCAACACCAACTTCAATAACGGTAGTGGCCACCATAATTTTTGTTTCGCCTTTAACAAAGCGTGCCATCTCATACTCCTTAGCTTCGGGTTTCATCTTGCCATGAACAATGCTGACCGCCTCATCTGGAAAAGCTCGACAAACACTTTCGTATCCATCCATTAAATGTTTGAGATCTAGTTTTTCAGATTCATCAATTAATGGATACACCATATAAACTTGCCGACCCACTGCAATTTGATCTCGTAAAAATTGATTGACTTGAAGTCGATGCGAGTCAAACTTATGAAGCGTTTTAATGGGTTTTCGTCCGGACGGAAGTTGATCGATGGTGGAAACATCCAGGTCACCATATAAAGTCATCGCCAATGTGCGAGGTATTGGCGTTGCCGTCATTACCAATACATGCGGATAAAGCTCAGCATTCTTTTGCCAAAGTTTTGAACGCTGGGCTACACCAAACCGATGTTGTTCATCTACAATGGCAAGCCCAAGATTTTGGAACTGAACTTCTTCCTCCAACAACGCGTGGGTGCCAATAAGAATTTTCAAAGTTCCATTTCTCAATTGCTCATGCATTTCTGTACGCGCTTTCTTTTTTGTCGAACCTGTTAGCAACGCTATCGAAATATTCATTTTATCGGCATAGCGTTTCAGGTTGGCAAAGTGTTGTTGCGCGAGAATTTCAGTGGGAGCCATCAAACCTGTTTGTGCTCCGCTGCCAATGACTACCAGCATACATATGAAACCGACAATGGTTTTGCCACTACCAACATCACCTTGTAGCAATCGATTCATCTGCTTGCCGGATTTGAGATCAGCATAAATTTCTTTGATCACTTTCTTTTGCGCATCCGTGAGTGCAAAAGGTAAATGCTCATTATAGAATGTCGTGAGCAGGGAAGGGTCCTGAAAAATTTGTCCTTTGAATTTATCCTTGCGCACAATCTTCATTTTGATTAAGCGCAACTGAATATAAAATAGCTCTTCAAATTTTAAGCGATCAATTGCTTTAGTCAATACTTCTTGGTGTTGCGGAAAATGAATATTGAACAACGATTCCTTTTTTGACAAAAGTTTTTCTGTTGACAATAAAGTTTGTGGCAATGTTTCCCTGATTTTATCCTTTGACAACGTCAACAAATCGTTCATAAGTTTGGAAATACTTTTGCTATCGAGATGTCGCGCACGAAGCTTTTCAGTAAGTGGATAAACGGGTTGAAGAAATCCACCTTGTTCTTTCTGAGCAGAAACTAATTCTATTTCCGGATGCGCTATGCTGAGTTTACTACCGAAACGACTTGGTTTGCCAAACACTACATATTCAATACCTGGTTTTAACTTTTCATTAATCCAGTTTATTCCCTGAAACCAAACTAACTCCAGTTCGCCAGTGCTATCGGTAACATGAACCACCAATCTTTTTTTGAATCCTTCACCAACGAGTTCTCTTCGCTTGATGAATGCTTTTACCTGAACATACGGTTGTTCATCGTTTAACTCATTTATTTTATAAAATGTCGTTCGATCTTCGTACCGAAAAGGATAATGTTGAATAAAATCACCGAATGTAAAGATGTTTAGCTCCTTATTGAAAAGCACCGCACGTTGCGGGCCAATGCCTTTTAGAAACTCAATTGGTGTATCAAAAAATCCGGCCATCAATCAAAATGCTCATGTTAAACAAAAATCAACATTATGGTTATGAATCGATACGTTCGGCAAGAATTTCTTTCGTAACTTTAAAATGGAATTAAACTTTAGGTTACAAAACCTATCTGATGTGTTATTAAAGACAAAGTTGGTAAATGAAAATCCCGGCCAAAAATTTTAAAGGAATTACATACGTTCAATTGAACGAACTGCCCATCGTGCAGCAAGAGCTGCTATTGCAAACTATCCACAAAGATCTTTTCATAAAAATTCTAATCGGAGAAAAGGTTCTTAACAGTTGTTTACAGTATAAAGATTATGAGCGCTGGTATCATAATATTTATAAGATTAGTGTTGATGAGAAACCCGCTCCTGAAATAATTAAACGAACACAAGTTCTTATTAACAAATAAAAAAGGGCTTTGATTTATAAATCAAAGGCCTTTTTTATCGTCTTGCTGTCTACTGACCAACAATAAAGACAGCATTCGCAAAAACCATTTTACCGCTTTCCCAGAAGCAACGGAAAAGAGGATTATCAACCAGATAAACTATCGAGCCCTGACCTTTTTCCTCCACACCGAAAACAAGACTGTTTTCCATTTTTTTGTTGATCAGGTTTCCGGAAAAACCTTGAACAGGTTTAATTTTTCCTTTTAGAACTCCGACATTCCAGGCCTCTTCCAAGAAACCATAGCGAAGTTCATTAGTCTTCAGCGTGTAATACGATCCGTTTAATCCGAAAGCGAGTGGATGTGATTTGTCTAATGTTACCTTATAAATAGCACCCGAAATAATACTTGAAAGCTGTTTGCGTTCAACATCTTCATAATGCGTTAGTGCGTTCTTTTGTTTTAATTCCTTCTCTTTCTTTTCAGCTTCCGTTTTCTCGTCTTCAGTTGCATATGGCTTGAGCGCAAATCCTTTTTTTTCCGCAAAAGCGTTGAGTGCATTGGCAATGACGATTAATTTTCCTCCTCCAGAAACCCAGGTTGAAACGGATTCAAGTGTTCCTTCATCAAAAAGTTTGTAGTTTCCTTCTGGCACAACCAATACATCATATTTCTTCAAATCCACACTTCTAAAATAATCCGTACCGATTTGCGTGATGGGATATTGAATTTGTTGTTCGAAGAAGTGCCAAATCTCGCCCGCTGAAAGTGAAGATGTTTGTTCACCAATTAGCACCGCTACCTTTGGTGCTTTTAAAAATCGAACGTCTCCAGATCCGATATCTTTTCCGCTATCAACAAAGCCAGTAGTTGTGGTGTAAATTTTTCGATCCGCCTCTTTTGCAAGGGACTGAATCGTTGCGTCAAAATCAGGAATACTTTCATTGTTTCTTCTTGTTACGAATAACGTGCCCGCATCAAATGACTGACCACTAACAGCAAATGCTTTTGATGCCGATCTTACCTTAATCCCCTTCTTCATTAAAGTTGACAGGAACGCTACATCTTTCACTCCCTGATAATTGAAAATGTACGCATATGGTTTTGCTGCTACCGATGAATTATCTGCTTGCTTCATTTGAAAAGCTTTGCCTACATTAATGCGCTCATTTAATGCGTACGCTTTTAAATTATTGGCATACATCAAATTCCAAGCTGTGATATCATAGGTAAGTGAATCCGGAATTTTTGCAAGCGGATCGAACAATGTTGTGATGAATCTGGACTTTGGTTGGTAAATATTCACAACAATATCCTCAGTTGTAAGATTGAATATATTAGTCGTCTGCGTTTGATAATCAAACCCTTTGGTTGGCTTACCTGCTGATGGATGACCATATTTGATGGAGTGTTTGTCCATCCAAGATGTCAGCTGATTAATTTTATCGCGATTGTTATCTCCTTTAATTACATAGGTTTTAAAAGGAGCTGTTGGATTGTTGTTGTTTTCACGAAAGTACTTTTCAAATTCTTCAACAACTTTCGTAGAATTTTGGGAAGTAACTTCAATGGTTGACATTCCTGTTGTATGATGATGGGTTAACCGATCTTTTAATGTTAGAGGATCGCCTTCGCGTGTGGTAATTCCTAATCCAGCATAACCACTACCCCCTTGTTCATAGGTCATACCGATAGCTCCACTATACGTAGGATAGGTGTCACCATAGCTTGGATAATACAAATCGAAAACTTCCTTAGTGAAATAAAGCCAACCTTGTTCATCAAAATATTTTGCGTTGTTCTTTCCAATCTTTATTTGAAACTCACGTTGCCAAGGAGAAATCACTTCGTGAAAAGGTTCTGCAGCGGGAGCAAAGTAGTATGGATTGTTGTGACCTTGTTCATGAAAATCAACATGTACATGGGGCATCCATTGATTGTAAACTTTCAAACGCTGCTCAGATTCCTGTTGAATAAGCCATGCCCAGTCGCGATTCAAATCGAAGAGATAATGATTTGCCCTTCCTCCTGGCCATGGCTCACGATGCTCCTTTGCATCTCCCGCTGTATTGGCTGGAGAATTAAAATATTGATTGTAGAAATTTGCGTATCGGTCTCGTCCATCAGGATTGATGCATGGATCCATAATTACCACAGTGTTCTTCAGCCACTCTTGTGTTTTGGGATTGTTCGTGTTCGCCAATTCATACAATGTCCACATAGCAGCTTCCATACTGCTCGCTTCATTTCCGTGAACGTTATAACTTAACCATACAATACTTTTCTTATCGCTGCCCGCTGCGCCTTCTACTAATCCAGTTCTTTTTAAATTGTCTATTCGAATTTGCTCAATGTTCATAAAATTTTCTGCCGATGTAATTACAGCATACATTAACGGCCTGTGCTCATACGTTTCTCCGTATTGATTGAGCTCGATGTTGGGCATTACATCCGCTACGTGCTTAAAGTATTCAACTACTTTATAGTGTCGTGTAAATCGATCCCCCAATTCATAACCCAAAAACTCTTTTGGACTTAATAATTTTTGCTGAGCCGATGCTGTTAACACCTGTACAAAGCAGAGTGCTGCGATAAAGAGTTTCTTCATATAATTGAAATTGAGCTACAAGATATTAAGGCTTATTCAGGAAAATAAAACAATCCTTTAACAAGCCTAAGGTTGATGTAAAAGGCGTTTGATCTGTGGTGAGTGGTGAATGATATGCTCACGGTAAAAGGTAACGGCCTGCACAACATCTAACCGACCGGCAATCGGATGTTTATAGATCTTCTTCCGGATATTCCTGTCTTCCATTTTATCGAGAAAGATTTTAAGGTCGGTCCGAACTTCATCCCATTGTTTGGTGATTGATTCGGCCGAATGAAACTGTGGTGTATGATCCACTACAATTTTGGGTGCTTTGAATTTCAAAAGCGGAATGCGCTGTGATACAATGAGCAATCCGATTTTCAATGATTCCAGAATTCCAGAATTATCGACTTGGTCAATACCTAGTGATTTCTTCTTCATGTAACCCGTTGATCCATGCTCGGCTGCAACAATATGAGACAAAACTTCCCCCAGTGACCAGTTTCCTGGTGAGGGCTGCCGATTGAATTTTTCTTCCGGAATAAGCCCAACTTTCGCAAGCAATATTTTCCGATCCGCTTCCAGTTGATCGTAAAGGTGTTGAAGTTTAATGTGCATATAGAATGAAAGTGTCTCAATATGGCTACTTATTCTCTACTCCCCAAAAGTCAAATGCAGCTTTGGAAATAGTTGCAATGGTTAATTCTCGTGCTGTTTGATCCGCGTAAGAATCAGAAATGAAAACGGTAATTATAAGATGTCTTCCATTAGGCAATGTAATAATACCCGCATCATTCGTTGCATGCGTTAATCCATCTACTGTTGCCGCTGTTCCCGTTTTATGTGCTACTACTGTTCGTGACGGCAAAAGACCCTTCAATCTTTTCTGACCGGGTAGAGATTGTATCATATTCTGTAACAGTATGCTTTTGCTCTTTTCCGAAAGCGCGTTTGTACTGTAAAAGATTTTCAAAAGCTGTGTCATTGCTTTTGGTGTTGCCCAGTTTTGATATTGAACCGAGTCATCCGACATCTGTACTCTTTCTGAAGTGGCAATCGAAATATCGTTTACACCAATTTTGTGAACATAGTTGTTTGCTGTTGCGGTTCCTCCTAATATCCGAAGCAAAACATCGCAGGCATTGTTATCACTTTCGCCAACATTATACCAGATTAAGTCTTTAACAGAAAGTTCGGTCCCAGAAAGAATTTTATCTTTTACCGGGCCACGTGTGTTAGGAATGATTTCAGTTACTTCAATTTGAATTTTTTCTTCTAGGGTCAACTTACCTTCATCTACGTGATGAAGAACAGCCATAGCAATTGGAAACTTGTAAACACTTTGCATTGGAAATTTTTTGTCGCCATTATAAGATGCTGATTCATTCGTTTCTAAAATAAGGGCCGATACACCTACATTACCCTCAATCCTTTTTGCTATCAAATCTATTTGTGTCTCAAGTGCATTTTGTCCAAATGTTAAAAAGGCACAAAAGATAAAAAACAGGATAAATGAAATCTCTTTGGTTCTTATCATGATTTGAATTACTGGTTTTTCTGAACACAAAATATTTTACTTCCTCAATAAAGAAACTTTATAGTTTGTTTCATCATTTCAATTCGGGCTGGCAACAGTCCTAAAATTTCGCCATCGGCTTCAATAGCACAATTCGATTCAGATATTAATTCAATGGCTGTTGCTTTACGATACAATACTTCTGGATGAATTACCTTTTTCCCCTGCTTCAGCAAATTTGATTTTAACATGAAAAATAATGCGGATACATCACCTGCAATGAAAACGTCAAACACCTTATCGTTCGGCAATGCCTCGGGTGCAATGTTCATCCCATGGCCATAATAGTTTCCGTTGGCAATCGCCATTGTGCGCAACTTGCCTTTCCATTCCCATTGATCCGCTACAGCTTTAACGCTCATAACTTTATAATTCAAAAAAGTTGAGAGAATGGCAAAGTAATAGGATAAACTTGAGCCAAACATCCTCCCTCCAGTCATTACTTTTTTTACCACTTCCGGACCCATTCCAAGGTCCGCAACATTTATAAAATAACGTTCTTCCTTTTCTTTTTTAGTTGATGTGTAAATCACTTTTCCAATATCAACTTGTTTAGGATTTGGATTTTGAAGTAAACGAATCAATTGATCAACATCTTTTCCGATATGAATGGATCGGGCAAAATCATTTCCAGTTCCTATGGGAATGACACCCAGCACAGGTAGGTTGGCGTTTTGTTCGCGCCCTTGGAGAATTCCATTTAAAACCTGATGAAGTGTTCCATCGCCACCGGCCGCAAGGATAATATCAAATTGTTTATCTACTGCTTTTGATGCTAGCGAGACAGCATCATTGGCTGTTTCTGTTTCAAAAACTTCAACTGCGAATAGAGAGATAAGTTTGGGCAGGTTTTTTTTGTAGAACTTTTCTTTTTCAAGAGAAATGCTATTGAGGATGATCGCTATCTTCATTTCCTTGATTCTATTTTCGATATGTAGTTGGGATACCGTTTCGCCACGAAGACTCTAAGTCACCAGAGATCACAAAGGTTGCTACTTGCAATTCTTTTTTATTGCTGCTTTCGCTTCTGCTAATCCCATATCATCAGCCGTTTTAAGATCAAGGCAGGCATCATACATATTGTTCATGCTCAGTTTTACCAAAGCACGTTGATAAAATGTTTCAGGATCGGTTGGGTATAAGGCAATGGAAGAAGTGTAATCTTCCACCGCTCCTGCATAATCTTCTTTCTCCGTTTTGCTTAACGCCCGGTTATCAAAATACACTGGGTTTGTTGGATCTAGTTCGATGGCTTTGGTGTAATCAGCAATGGCTCCCTCGTAATCTTCCAATGTGTATTTTACTACACCACGCAAGTTGTAGATTTCGGGTTCATCAGGCACAAGTTCAATCGCTTTGGTGTAATCTTCAAGTGAGCCTTTTGTATCCTCCTTGGTACTGCGAGCCAATGCGCGGTTTTCAAATTTCTGTCCGTCTTTTGGATCCAGTTTTATTGATTCATTATAATCGACAATAGCCTGGTCAATGTTTCCTACATTATAATGCGCCACCCCACGATAGTTATATAGATCGGCATCCGTCTTATCAAAATCAATGGCCTTCGAATAATCATCAATGGCACTAACAAACTCACCCAACTCTGCTTTTACCAAACCACGATTGAAATACTTATCCGCATCGGCAGGGCCAAGCTCCAATGCTTTAGAGAAATCAAAGTAGGCACCTTGCAAATCTTCAATGTTATATTTTGCAAGGCCGCGATTGGTATATGCTTCTGCAAATTTGGCATTGAACTTAATGGCTTTTCCAAAATCGTTGATGGCACCATCATCATCCGCTAAAGCCATCTTTGCTTTGCCACGATTGTTCCAGGCTTCTGCAAAGGTTGAGTCTATTTCAATTGCCGATGTACAATCGCCAACGGAACCATAAAAATCATTCAGACCAAAACGCGCTTCTCCACGAAGGTTAAGGGCCAGTTTATTCTTTGCGTTGACATCTATAATTTTTGTTAAATCCGCTTTCGCTCCGGCAAAATCATTTGCCTTCATTTTTTTTCGGGCGCCATCCAGTTGTTGATCTTGTGCTTGCGCGATGAAAAGAACAAAAGGTAAAAAGAGAAACAAAAGTTTTTTCATTTGTTGGTATTAAAACACGAGCCAAGTTAAAAATAAAATGGGCTTGCTCAACATCGTTTGGTGCAATTCAAATTGTCCGTGCAGGACTAAAGTCCTATTTTGGAATAGTTCTGTAACCACGCACTTAAATGCGGGTTACAGAACACAATATACATTTGGGTTCAGGCCTGTTACGCAAAGCCATCGCGACAATTTGAATTAAACCAATAAGGTTTAACCCGCTTAAAAAAAATTACAAACCGTATGAGGGCAAACCGCGTATCTTCCCAAATAAATCATCGAACTGTGAAGAAAATATTCGTCATCTCCGCTTTTGCTGTTACTGTGGCCTCCGCATTCGCTCAGGAAAAAGCGCTCGATTTAAAAATGGACTTTGAAGAGTATGATCCGTCATCCACATTGGTAGTACCTGAACATCCTCTCACTCGAGCAAAGTTTCCATTCATTGATGTACACAATCATCAATGGAATATGCCCACCCAAGACTTAACTGAACTCACCAAAATAATGGACAATCTCAATATGGCGGTGATGGTGAACTTGAGTGGAAGGGGTAGAGGTAGCACAGAATACCTTGATAAAACTTTAGAGAATGTAAAGAAGTCACAACCTAAGCGCTTTATTGTTTTTACTAACATGGACTTTCCCGCGATTGACGATCCGGAATGGCAAAGTAGGATGCTGAAGCAATTGGAAGATGATGTAAAGAAGGGCGCGAACGGTCTAAAGATTTATAAAAATCTCGGATTGTTTAATGTTGACAACAAAGGAAGAAGAATACATATTGATGATCCGCGTATCGATCCGATCTGGGAAAAGTGTGGAGAACTTGGCATACCCGTTTTGATTCACTCCGCTGATCCAAAACAATTTTGGCAACCTATCGACAAGGATAATGAACGATGGCTTGAATTGAAATTACATCCTGGTAGAAGACATGATACGGATTCTATTAAATGGGAAACGGTTATTGCAGAACAGCATAATCTTTTCAAAAAACATCCGAAAACAAAGTTTATCAACGCTCACTTGGGTTGGTATGGAAGTGATCTGAAAAAACTCGGTGAGTTGATGGATAAATTTTCAAACATGTATACTGAGATTGGAGCTGTGATTGCCGAACTCGGAAGACAACCACGAGCAGCAAAAGCTTTTCTAACGAAATATCAGGACAGGGTGATGTTCGGAAAAGATTCATGGGTGCCGGAAGAATACGCTACCTATTTCAGAGTATTAGAAACAGCGGATGATTACTTTCCTTATCACAAACGCTACCACGCATTTTGGCGAATGTATGGGTTGGACTTATCTGACGATGTGCTCAAAAAAATCTATTACAAAAATGCCCTGAAGGTGATTCCAAACATTGATGCAAGTCAGTTTCCGAAATAGTTATGGTTGTTGAACAGCTGCTTTTGGTTTACCTCCTAACCGCAGACCAAGACCAAAGGAAAGCTGAAAAGGTTGGTAATCGAAAACAGTGTCGCCTTGAGTAGTAAGGGAAAACCCTGTTTGAAATTGTGAATAGATTGGACTTTGTCCAAAATTAATTCGTCCTGTAAAGGCTGGCTCGAAAAACAAAACTGGACTATTGTAGGTAGCAACCTGAGTGCCGTAGGTAAATTTTTCAAAGTCCACGTAGCTTATTCGGGTGGACACAATCCAGTTAAAGATATTATTGTTAGATCCGATGGAAGGTTGAACAAAAAATCTTCCATAAGTTCCTTTTGCAAGTACATCGTCAGGACTAAACCAGTAATAATTTCCGTACGATGATCCTTCACCTCTTCCGTAGCCTCCGAAAATTTCATAGCAAATTTTATCTGTGTTCTCGTAATAGCCCACAGCAGCTTCCCAGAATTTATGCTTCACATACTTGTCCTCCGCAGCTTGTTCGGAAGTATTGCGGTTTACATAATTATAATTCCCCATCAAGCCAATATGATTTGTAATTGAAACGGCACCCTGCGCATCAATGCCTTCTCCAAAATGTATGGAGCTTTGAAATTCACCAGCCCCTCGAAAAAGAGCAGCATTGCGAGTATTGGGCACATACACTGGTGCGCAAGAAAATAATACCGGCAAAAAGAAAACGAAAACAATACTAATAGCTTTCTTCATCCACTTATTGTTTGCATAAATTTAAAAAAATAATCAACAATGAAGGAAGCGAACAAGGTGAACGAGTTAATACGCAATCGCAGATCAGTATTTCAAAATCAATATACTGGCGAAAAGGTTGACGATGCCATCGTAAGGCAAATGTTGGAAAATGCCAACTGGGCGCCAACACATAAACTTACTGAGCCATGGAGATTTGTAGTCTATACGGGTGAAGGTTTAAAGAAACTTGCAACTCTTCAATCTGATTTATATAAACGACTGACAACTGCTGACGGATCATACAAAGAAGATCGATATCAAAATTTATTAACGAAGCCTTCGTTATCATCACACATTATTGTGATCGGCATGAAGCGTGATGAGAGAAAATCAGTACCTGAAGTGGAAGAAATTGGTGCTGTCTTTTGTGCTGTTGAAAACATGTATCTCACGGCTTCCGGTTATGGCATTGGTGGATATTTAAGTACGGGAGGAATTACGTATTTCGAAGAAGCTAAACAACTTTTTGGACTCGGTAAGGATGATAAACTTCTTGGATTTTTTCATGTTGGCCATGTTAAAAAAACATTCCCCGAAGGAAGAAGACGACCATTGGCAGAGAAAATGACGTGGGTGGAATAATGATATGGTTACTTAAGCGTAATATCAGGACTTAATAAAAGCGTTACAATTGTTTTAAGCTTGTCTAAATTTCATATCATGAACCGATACATACTTCTTTCAACAATCTTCTTTGTAACAACAGTAGTTGCTCAGGCGCAAGTAATCGGTAAAGTTTTCCCCGATATGGAAGCCGAGAATGTAGAAGATAAAAAAGTTATGTTGCCAAAAGATGTGGCAGGAAAGTATACGTTGGTTGGATTAGCGTATTCAAAAAAATCGGAAGATGAATTGAATTCCTGGTTTCAACCTGTGTTTCAAAAATTTATTCAAAAAACAAATGGATTAATGTCTGGTTTTGGGTATGATGTAAATGTTTATTTCATTCCGATGTTCACGGGCGTAAACGCAGCGGCAACTGGCACGGCCAAGCGAAAAGCAATTAAGAATATCGATCCGCAATTACTTCCCTTCATCTTATTTTACAAAGGAGAATTAAAACCTTATAAAGAAGCACTCGATTTCGAAAAGAAAGACATTCCATACTTTTTTGTGCTCGATGCGGAAGGGAAAATTCTCTACGCCACATCGGGTAAATTCACAGAACAAAAAATGGAGCAGATAGAGGAGGTTCTCGAGTAGTCTTTCGTTTTTGTGATTGGAGATGTTTACCTTTTCGAGAAATAATCGAATATGTTTCTTCTCGCACTTGCCTTAGCTCCTGGTGCAGCCATCGCGCTCTACATTTATTTAAAGGACAAGCACGAGCGCGAACCACTTGGTTTGCTAATGATCAGTTTTCTATATGGTGTTTTTAGCATTGCCGTTACACTCATGATTTCTTATCCTGTAAATGCTTTTTTTCTTACTCGAGAAGATGATGTGGTTGAGCAATTTGCAAATGCATTCTTTAAGGTAGCGTTAGTAGAAGAGTTCAGTAAATTCATCTTCATCCGCTTTATTCTTTTCAATAATAAAAACTTTAATGAACCCTTCGATGGAATTGTTTATGCCGTAATGGTAAGCATGGGTTTTGCAACTCTTGAAAATATCATCTATGTCTTTGATTATGGTTATACTACCGGCTTCTTGCGTATGTTCACAGCAGTTCCTGCTCACGCAACTTTTGGCGTTTTAATGGGTTTCTTCCTGGGTAAAGCCAAGTTCTCACATCGCAATCAACTTTACCTTAGCTTGGCAGCGCTTATCACCCCTACTATTTTTCATGGTGCTTATGATTACTTCTGGTTCATCTCTTACATTCCGGGTATCTGGATTGGTGCCATCGTTTCACTTGGTGTGGGTTTTGTATTAGCACGCAAAGCCATTCGCTTGCACCAACAAGCTTCTCCTTTTATTGCCGAAAACAAACCAAAGAAAGTCAACAACGAACAAGATACTACTGAGCCTTAATTCTAAATGTGTTTGTGTTTTAGTAGAGCTTATCCTATCAGTATGATTCGGGAGTTTATTAAAAAACACTACCACGGCCTTAAACAGGAATTTCGCTTTCGTGGAGAAGAACCTGTTCGTCTTGAAATTTTGAGTGATGCTGTATTCGCCCTCGCAAATAAACATGAACAAAACCCGAAAGAAAATTCTAGAAATAATGAAGTCAGAATAAAAAGATTAGTTGATCTTCTTGATCCGTGTTACCTGTCCAAAATATTTTTTCTTGATAAGTCCAACAAGTTGTTTGGGTGTAGGGTCAATCTGATATAATTTTTCGTCCGTTGTTTCTATTGAGTCAATATTCATTTCTTTTCCGAGTGTCTTGACGAACGTATTGAAGTCTTTATCATCCATTGACATAAACGAAAGGTCTCCATTCTTTTCTTGTTTAATTATCCGAAGAGCCCACTCAGGTCGCTGGTTTATATTTAAAAAATAATAGCCTTTGTACTTTTTAAGCACAAGGCTATCACCTAAAACTCCTTCATCAACAGCGCCTCCTCGCGTATGATAACCTGTATTGCCAATGAAGAGTGTATCTTTATCAATGCCATTATCATCTATGAGTAAATAATTTCCACGTAAGGAAGATGGTATTTCAGTAAGTGCTTTTTTTCCTTTTGGCTGCGTTTCCTTATATGTAATTTCTTTGCACGATATGAAAACAACAAAAAGGAGAAATGGGAAATACTTCATAATGAAATGTTTTGATGAAGGTAAGGAATCCGTCTTTAAAATGTTGTGGTTTAAAATAGGTTCATTTTAACTTGGCTTTAAAGCAAAACAATGGGGATAAAATTTTGCAACTTTATGTTTAATAGGGGTGTCTATGCACATTGAAAGGAAAGAGAAATGAAGAAGCGTATTGCATTTTGTATTATTATTTTAGTATTCACATCTGGGTGTAGTTTCGAGGATGGCCTTGGTTTTTCAATTTCCTCCGATTCATCCGATTTTAGTACTGATCAGGAAGGATGGGTAGGCGATTTTGCTGATTATCCCATTGGTGTTGATGATTCCAGTTTTTATGAACTCCGCTTTGAATATACCGACCGGCCGGCAAATCTCGGTCCTGTGCAAAAAGCCATCATGCTTTCCGGCAACAATCACAGTGATGATTTATTCATGTTTATTAAAAAGAAGGTTAATGGGCTTCAACCCAACACAGAATACAATGTAGTTTTTGAAGTAGAACTGGCTTCAAACGCTGAAAAAAACAATGTAGGCGTTGGTGGTGCACCTGGAGAAAGTGTTTATGTAAAGGCTGGTGCTTCTATCATCGAGCCTAAAAAGATTATTGATGGAAATTATTATCGACTTAATATTGACAAGGGAAATCAAAGCATGGATGGCGATGACATGAAAGTGATTGGGGACATTGCTGTTGAGTCCGCTGAATACAATCTCATCACACGAAGTAATTCCAACCAGGGAGCTCCCTTTATCGTGCGGAGTAGTGCTCTTGGAGAATTGTGGCTTATTGTTGGAACGGACTCAGGCTTTGAAGGAGTTACAACTTTATACTATACAAAAATCAATGTCGTCTTTAGTTCTTCGAACTAAACTTCTTCAAGTAAAATCAAAAGATGTTCACAAAACGCTCGCTTAATTTTTTACGAGCATATTTTGATTCTGCTAATAATCGTGACGCTTGCTGATACTTAAGAAGGTGCTCCTTATCATTTAAGAATACCTCAATCTTGTTTGCAAAATCAGTAGGTTGATTCGGGTGAACATAAATACCGCAACCATTTGATTCAATCTCATCTTTAATCCATCCACCAAAATTTGCAACGATAAGTTTGCCAGCTGCCAGACCATCGAAATATTTATTGGGAGATCCGGTCTCGAGAATGGGTACAGTTTTATAACAAACAAAAGCAGCATCGGTTATGCTCATAATCTCTCGCACACCTTCGCGGTTTTGAAAATCAAGAAAAGTCAAATTGGAGAGATTTGAACGTTGTGCAGTCTCTTTCAACCGAGCTAAAACTGCTCCGTCTCCACAAATCAAAAAGTGAATATTTTGTCCGCGTCTTAAACTTGCCCGCGCACATTCCAGAAAATAATCCAATCCATTTGCTACTCCTGCTGCTCCAATATAGGAGGCAACAAATTTTCCTTCCACACCAAATTTTCGTTCTACTGCTGTTGGTTTGATTTCTGGTTTATAGAAATCCGTATCGGCCATGTTTGGTATCAGGTGAATCGTTTTGTTTTTCACCTTCTTTTCAATGACTGATTTTATCATGGGTGATAGCGCAACAATCGATTCGGCATCGCGATAAATAGATGACTCCAGTTGATAGAGAAATTGTTTGAAAAAGTAATTCTCTACAAATCCCATTTGTATGGGAGCATCGGGCCACAAATCGCCCACTTCAAAAATGAAAGGAATTTTATACCGCAGCTTTATCCAGCGTGCAGCCAACCCAATGGTGAGGGGAACAGAAATTGCGTAACAGATTGACACATCTCTGAATTGACGAGCCAACTTTACTGAACTTAAAATATATCGTACAAACGAAAAGCTTCTTTTCCAAAACCCAAAACGGTTGTCGTAAGCTATCGGAAGAAAATGAACATCGATACCTTCAATATTTTCTCTCTTGTAGTCTTTCTCATTATGACCTGAGATAACAATGGTTTCAACACCTTTATCAACCAACGCCTTTGCCAGATAGTAAGAGCGAATAGCTCCCCCTTTTTGAGGCGTATTGAAGTGTTGATGAAGGATCAGGATTTTCACGGTGCAAAGAAAACAAATCAGATGATAGTGTAAAGTTAGTGTATTAACAGTGTTTACGATTTGTTCTTTCCACTCATATCTAATCGCTTGCGCTAAAGCCAGAAAGAAATTACCTTGAAAATACTGAAGCACTTTCCTCTAAATTGACAGAGCATGAAATTATTCACTTATCTATTGTTCCTTCTTTCAACCTCTGTGTTTGCGCAAAAGCAATACACATTCGTTTTTCTTCACAAAAAAGAAAATGCGGAGTTGCCCAAAGAACAAATTGACAAAATAATGGAAGGTCACATGGCCAACATTAATCGTCTGGCCAAAGAGGGTAAGCTAGTTGCAGCTGGCCCATTTGAAGGCGGGGGAGGAATTTTTGTTCTCAATACCACTTCGGTGGATGAAGCAAGGAGCTGGTTAAGCACTGACCCCGGCATACAAGCTAATCGATGGAACATTGAATTGGTTCCCTTTACACCACGCATAGGGGCCATCTGTAAAGTAAGCGAGCCTTATGAAATGACCATGTATTCTTTTGTTCGGTTCACAGCGACCATTTCTAAATTTACAGCATCCACTTACCCACAGATTATATATCGACATGACGAATACATTAAACAACTTAATGCTACAGGAAATGTAATAGCCGAAGGAATCTTTGGAGAACACGATGGTGGAATTCTAATTATGAAAGGAAGAGTGACGAGCGAGCTCTTTGAAAAGGATCCGGGTGTGCAGGAAGCACTAATGGAGTTGTCTATTAAAAGTCTTTATATAGCCAAAGGATCTTTTTGCGAGAAGTAAGCTACATTGTTTGACTGCTTTATCTTTTCTATTTTAGGATTCGTGTTTTTCTGTTTCACTTTATCCAATTTCCATGAGACTCGTTTTTGTTTTTTTATCTTTAGTCGCTTCTGTTTCTGTATTGGGACAAGTAGTTCCTGAGAAGAACGAAATTTTAAAAGAAGCTGACGGAATCATCAATTGCTATCAATTTGAAAAAGCCCTGGCTGTTCTCGAGCGATCTCCAGACACACTCAATACTGAAATTATTCAACGTAAAGGTTATTGCCATTCCCGACTGGGCAATTATCAGCAAGCAATAAAAGCCTATGAGATGGTTGTAAAAACAGACTCAACGAATACAAATGCTTTTAATCAACTCGGTCAATTATACACACGAACAGGTCAATACGATTTAGCGAAAGACCTTTATCAAAAACTCATGTCTGCTGACACAACAAATAGCTTTTACTATAAACAATATGCTTCTTTATTGACGCAAACCGGTGAAGCTGTTTATGCAATAGCTTATTATCTTAGAACGGTTGACTTGAATCCGCGTGATCTTGAAGCGTATACCTCGTTGGCAAACCTTCTTCTTGACAGCGAAGCATTTGGGATGGCCGATACGATCCTGATGAATGCGCAAAAGACAATTCAACATCCTCAACTGAAGCTTTTACTTGCAAAAGCGCAACTTGGTGAAAAGAAATATAAAAGTGTGATTAACAATGTAAATGAACTTCTCCTTCATACCGATACAACCGTTACCTGCGCAAGGTTATTAGGGATTAGTTATTTTCAATTGGATAAACATGATGAGACTATTTCATGCATGAAATACTTAATAGGATCAGGCGCTGAATCAGATTGGATTTATTATTACATCGGTGCTTCTTATCAACAGCTCAATAATCCCGATAGCGCCATTGTATATCTGAACAAGGCAATTGAAGCGGGTATTTCGAATAATATTGGTACCTATTATACCCAAACTGGCCTTAAGCTATGAGAATACAGGCGACTTCAAAAATGCAATACATTATTACAAGGCCGCATACGAAAATTCCAAATCCGATATTCTTCTTTATCATCTGGCCAGAAATTACGATCAGTTTTATAAGGACAAATCATCGGCTATCGCTTACTATAAAAAATACCTGAGTTCGGATGATACCATAAAAGTTACACGCGAATATTCGCAACAGCGGATGCAACAACTAACGGATTTTAGATAAATCTCTTCGTTGATTTATTTCAATCTTTCTTATGTCAAATCTTCTTATAAAAGAATTTGATGGTAGATCCAGATTCTTGTCCATCCATAATTATAGACTCTGTCTTCTCTACGGGAAGATCAAACTCGTTGTAGATATACTCAATTTCCTCAATGTAATAAGGCTCACTATCTTCGCTTGATCGTTGAACCATTTTTACAACATTGTTGGGACTAATATTATTAGGCGTACTCGATAGAAGATCAATGGGATCATTCGATTCAAACAACGGATTGATCTTATTATCATATTCGTATTCAACAATATAGTCCAGCGTTAATGTGTTATCTTCATTTGCTGTATAAAAAAGCCGCTTAATTACATTTCCATTTACATCGTATTGCATTTCATACGTGCTTTCTGTAGCAGACGATTCCGAATGATAGCTTACTTCAATTTTTACAATTTCACCATTACTCCATACAAAGCTGTATACATAAGATACATTTTCTGTATCCAAATAAGCTTTGGCAATCTCACCGTTCGGGCTATAGGTAAACAGTTGAGTTTGCGTCAGCAAATACGGGCTATTGTCTGTATTGCTGAGTTTATGGTAATAGTTTTTTGCGCTTAACTTTCCATTTGAATACAGATAGTCTAAGTATTCATCCTTATTATTATCAAAGTAATACTCATACCGTTGAACAGTTCCATTTGAATTGTACTTGAATTGGCCGATTTGATCGATATTTTCGTGATACACAACTTTATCCAGAACAAGCTTGTTCAAAAAGTGATCATCATTACAAGAAGCTGCGGTGATTAATATAATGATAAGGTAGAGGAGCGTTTTTATATTCATAGTAGTAGTTAACCTTGATTATTTTTCCGTAGCGATAAGAAGCCAAATTAACTGTTTACTCCAAAATAATCTAAGTATATTTCATTCGATTTTATTTTTTGCTTGTGTTAAATCTTCTCATTCAGACTGAATTCCTTCCATACCTCCCAGGTTTTACCGTTGTGTTTCAACAAAGCAAACCGGTCAACATTAAATTCCCCATGAAACTCTTTGCTTTGAAATTCTTCCCACGCCTTTACAAACATCGGTTTCTTCAAATCGCGAAAAGCAAGCGTAATGTGCGGATGAAACGGAAGGTCTTTATAGTTTCCATTGAATAGATTCAGCTCACGCTTGGCAAAGCGGTGCAATGATTTATGCAATTCACTAAGTGCATTGTTTTGAACAACCTGAATAAAAATAACTCTGGGTGGAAAACTTCCGAAGTTGGATAGTTGAAGATCAAACGCTTTTATCTCAGAAGAAAATTGTTCTATTTTTTGAATCAAGTCCCCTTCCTTTTCTTCCTTCCATTGAAACGGCATGTGTAAAGTAATATGAGGGGGAGAATTTAACGATGCCTTACTGTTGAAGTGTTCTTTAAAATAGTGTTTAAGCTGGCATGCATCATCATAACTATTATCCGGTGGAATAATCCCGATGAAATAAAGCTTCGTTGATGCTGATTTTTTCTCCATTCAATTCCTGACCAAAGTAGTGAAGATTATGATCAATTATCAACTCAATTAGGAGCTAAGGTTTTCAGGTTGTAATTCCTTTCGCTGCTACATAAGCTGTTGTCCATGCTGCCTGAAAATTAAAGCCTCCTGTTTCGCCATCAATGTTGAGCACTTCACCCGCGAAGAATAGATTCTTTACTTTTTTACTTTCCATAGTCTCCAGATTAATCTCGCTAACATCTACACCACCACAGGTAACAAACTCTTCTTTAAAGGTGGTCTTTCCCTTTATCTGAAAGGGACAACGAATAATGAACTCCACCAGCTTGTTGATGTTTTTTTGTGGGAGCTCTGCCCATATTTTTGTTTCTTCTATTTCTGACAGTTCACATATTCTTAACCACAATCGTTGTGGTAAAGAGAACAAAGGGTTTGAAATTACTTTTTGCTTTCCTCTTTTGCTTTTCTGCTCTGCTAACTGAGTACGAAGTGTTTCTTCTTTTACTGAACCAATCCAACTGACCAAAGCGGTGAATTGATAATTCTTTTCGTGAAGGTAAGTTGCAGCCCAGGCAGATAGTTTAATGACTGCCGGACCACTCAATCCCCAATGCGTAATGAGCACCGGACCAACTTGCGAAAGTTTTGTTCCGGCAATTCGTACTTCCGCTGTTGGCACAGCTACACCCATCAAATCATTAAATTTTTTCTCTGTATCGTTAAAGGTAAAGAGAGACGGTATTGGATCAATAATGTTATGCTGTAAGTTAGACATCCATTCATAACCTTGTCGGTTTGGATTTCCTCCTGTTGCAATCAAAATTTTTTTTGCGCTGATTACTTCACCTTGCTGACTGGTAATATTGAATCCATTTTCCTTAGATTCGATTGACGTAACACCTTTACTTATTTCGATTTTAATTTTCAATCGCTTCGCTTGCTCCAGAAAACAATCAATTATGGTTTCTGAATTATTCGTGATCGGAAACATTCTTCCATCTTCTTCAGTTTTTAGCTGAATTCCTTTTGATGCAAACCAGGCCACGGTTTCTTTTGCCTGAAATATCTGAAAGAGATTTTTTAAAGGCTTTTCGCCTCGTGGATAGTGATGCGCCAAAGCAATCGGCTCAAAACAATTGTGAGTGACATTGCATCGACCTCCACCGGAAATTTTCACTTTCGCCAAAAGCTTAGTCGATTTTTCAAGGATAAGCACCTTCAAACCCGATTTCATCTCCGCTGCCTGAATGGCCCCGAAGAATCCAGCCGCACCTCCTCCAATAACAACTAAGTCGAATTGCATACGCCAAAACTAAATGAAGATTTGAATTATTATCGGGCTATTTCCTCTTCCATGATTTTTAACAGTGGCATAAACAGCAATTCCATAAATCCTTACATCTTTGCGCCCGAATGGAATTTTTAGAAAAGTATTGGATCTACGGACTTGGGTTTTTTGCCCAATCTCTTTTTGGATGTCGATTGATTGTTCAATGGTATTATTCTGAAAAAGAAGGTAAGGTAGTTTCTCCCACCATTTTCTGGCAATTGAGTCTTGTAGCCTCCTTTCTTTTTCTGATATACGGCATCTTCCGCGATGATGTCATTATTATTCTTGGGCAAACGCTTTCTTTCTTTATTTACGTCCGAAACCTACAGCTAAAAAACGATTGGGAAAAAATACCAGCTCCCCTTCGTGTATTTCTTCTCTTACTTCCTGTGTTTGCTTTTGCCTGGATGTTTTTCGGAGGCCAGCACAACTTCCAATCCATCTTTGCTAAAACCGAATTAACCAATCCCATTATTTTTATGGGTGCCATCGGTCAATTATTGTTAAACCTTCGGTTTGTATACCAGTGGTATTATTCTGAAAAACACAAGAGCTCCATTCTTCCTTTGGGTTTTTGGATTATAAGTACGATCGCCTCTGTACTTATTTTAACGTACGCCTCTTATCGCCTCGATCCGGTTTTGTTAGTAGCACAAGGCATGGGCATCTTTGTTTACGTGCGCAATATTATAATCCATCGTAAAACGCTTCAAAAAGACTCATTACCTTTAGAGAAATGATGTCGCTCAGCGATCTGCTTTCTTCCGATGTTCAGTCGTTTATTCATCAGCATGAGAATGATGATGTGAAGCAGCTTGTACTGAAGCATAAAATCATTCATGGTGTCCCTTCAAACATTATTGCTGATCAACTTAACGGAAGGAGAAAGGCAAAAGAAAAACTTCCCACCTTTTATCACACAAAAAATATTGTCTACCCTCCGGGAATTAATGTAGAACAAAGTTCATCCGAACAAACTGCGCAGTACAAGGGAGCAATCCTTTCACAACAAGATGCTAAATTAAAAAACAAAAGCCTGGTTGATCTGACCGGAGGTTTTGGTGTGGATAGCTATTTTTTTAGCAAGGTTTTCAAAGACGTTCAGTATGTAGAGCTAAACGAAAGTCTTCTCGAAATTTCAAAACATAACCATCAACAGCTTTCCGCGAATAATATTCAGCATCACAATACATCAGCTGGAGAGTTTCTGGCATCTCACAAACATCCTTTTGATATCGCTTATATCGATCCAAGCCGAAGAGCAGCAGGAAATCAAAAGGTATATTCGCTTAATGATAGTGAACCCAACATCGTTCATTTACAGGAAGTCATTTTTGCAAAAGTGGATTGCCTATTAATCAAAGTCTCACCTCTATTTGATATCCAACAAGGATTAAAAGAAATGAAGTTCGTTCAACAGGTATTCGTTGTTTCGGTTGACAATGAATGCAAAGAGGTTCTTTTTCTCTGTGTGAAGAATTTTACAGGAGAACCGAAAATTGTGGCCTCGAATATTTTATCCGGCAATCGGATTGATTCTTTTTCATTTCTGTTTTCGACTGAACGCTTAATCGAAGCTTCGTTCTCTGAACCACTTTCTTATTTGTACGAACCCAATGCATCGATATTAAAAGCCGGTGCTTTCAAAACAATTAGCAGTGAATTCAAAATAAACAAACTTCATCCGAGCACACATCTTTATACAGCTGATCATCTCCTTGAAAATTTCCCTGGTAGGATCTTTAAGGTCGTGGCACTTGTAAAGGCCGATCCTAAAACGTTAAAAGATTTTTTCCCCGAAGGGAAAGCCAACGTCACAACAAGGAATTATCCATTGAGTGTTGAAGAATTAAAAAAGAAAACAGGCTTGAAGGATGGCGGTGATAAATTTCTGATTGGGTTCTCCGGTATGAAAACAAAGATTTTGGTTGTGGCTAACCGAGTTCGCTTTTAAACTGAAATTATAATTTTTGAATGTTAACTGACCCGGAAAATTAATCTCCGCGTTTTGTCACATTGGGTAAAAATCATAAACTGCAAAATCGAACCTGCCATAGGTTACAGAAATATTTCCACAAGCAGGATCTTCTTGATTAAATCCGAATGTGCCGGATAGTGTGAGGTGTCCTGTTTCTGCATTGAAGGTCATCGATCTGAAATATAATTGGCCAATACCAGGAGCCACACAATCCGAAGATCGATATGCATTAGCTGTGCTAGTAATACCATCCAATTCGATTTTCGTCTCATTCAATTCCACAAGTTCAGCCAAGCTCGTAACACCAAAGCCTCTAAAGCCAAATGAAATATCGCCATAGTAATTGGGCTCATCTACCGCTCCAATAAATGTTATACTAATACTATCACGATTCGAGAAATAACGAATTTCTGGTTCGTTGTTTGGACCAAACCAGCTGGGAAAGTATTCGGACCTCCACAGGTTGTCATTAATAAAAGCTCCGGCAACATTATTACCATCATCAGTATATTTTGGCAATCGTGGATCAATTGGATCGGGTATATAAATGGGCTCGCATGATGACGCTGAGAAACAAATTCCGATGAGCAGCAACTTAATTCCGAAGAGATATTTTTTTATCATAAATATTAAAACGTAAGCCAACCATAAAGCATGTGTTCTTTAAGTCACGAAAGTGGCCATTGAAATTTCCCATAGCATCAATATCATAATATTTCAGCATAGGTGAGAGACCGTAAACTACCCGAGTATAAAACCCAAATCTTTTGTTTTCTAAAAAACCAAGACCGCCAACAAGACCGAAATCAAACAATTGATAGGTACTTGTTCCCTTCTCCGTATTCGTATCAAACAGCAGAGCCAGATTAACACCTCCTTTTAATGAAAGAAAAGGAAGGGCTTCATAACTTATGGTAGCTTGTCCAGTAATGTATCGAAACCGAAATTCGAATTGTTGATTGCCAAGATGTTGATCATATCCTTTTTCAATAAAGGCAGCCTCTGCGTTGATCGAAGTTTTTTTCCAATCTTCTGTTGGATACAAATTGAGTCCTCCTCCAACATGCCAGGAGTAAATTGGTGATTCTCCAATCAATACCTCATTTCGAACATAGCTTTGATGAACGCCCGAAAAAACATACATCTGGGCCAACATCGGTGAACATATTCCTGTAAATAAAATGACTATTAACAAAAGGCTCTTTTTCAAAACAACATGTTTTAGATTTCAATATTTGACAGACACCTAAAGATGAAAAGAAGTTGGTAACAATTTTTAGAGGTAATGATTTAGTAATATATGGAGCCTATTCCAACACCTTTTTGATACTGCATATATCCGATTCTTCCAAATCGCAGGTCCTATGTTGTTACTTAGAAATTTTACTTTACGTGCTTCAGTATCACATCTATTTGAGTTTCCCCATTAAACTTTTGAACAAGTTTATGGTCGCTGGAATAAATGTAAAGTGATGGTGTGGCAACCGCACCAAAATTTGATAGCACATCATTTACTGTTATAAACCCAAACTTCACATTTTTAACATTGTTGAGTTTATAATCTACGGCAAATTTCTCTGCTTCTTGTTTTGGCGCTGTTGTTAGAAAATAAAGTGTGTAGCCTTTAAAACTTGCAATGTGTTTTTGAATTTGAGCGGCTTCGCGTTGGCAATGATCACAATCCGGAAAAAATAAAATCAAAACGGATTTACCTTCAAGCTTTTTAGCATGTAGTTGAGATCCATCTAAAAATGAAATGGTCATGTTAGGCAAATCATTCGGTGCCTGAACTTCCATCTGCTCCACTTTTTTATCCATTGAAGCACCACAGCCAATCAGTATGCTGGCTTCGAATATCATAAATGCGATCAGTCCCATTCTTTTCATATTATAAAAAACATCAGCCAATATACTCCATAACTGAATACAGCAATACCACCATATAATTTTATCACACCTCTTCTATTTTGCACATCCTGCCACCACAACATCATCCAGGGTTTGTATAATCCGATGAAGAGAAGGACAATTGAAAGTATGCTTAAGTAGAGAAACAGTGATCGCAAAAAAATCATGTCGAAAATTAACAGAATTTTTTTGCTGCTTCTGCAAGAGGGGGCAAATCGTCCGTTATCTTTGCGCCTTTTATTACAGTCTTTCTCGAAAGCCTGTTTATTGGTTAATCGATTATAAAGTTGAAGGCGGCCGATTTCTTAAGTATTTATCGTGCGGATGGTTTGATAAAGACCGTGGCCGCAGGAATCAAAGCGTCTCCTCCATCCAACATTCGCGTTAAAGGTCTTTCTGGAAGTCTCGATGCGCTTCTTTTAGCAGCTACTTTCAAAATTCATCCGCAGGATTACATCGTTGTTTTACAAGACCGTGAAGAGGCATCGTATTTTCAGAACGACATTCAGAATTTATTGGATAGGGAAATTTTCTTGTTCCCTATGTCATATAAGAGGCCTTATGAATTTGAGGAAATAGAGAATGCCAACATTCTAATGCGGGCTGAGGTATTGAATAAGCTTGCTAACAAAACCTCCTCTGAAATTATCGTTACTTATCCCGATGCATTGAGTGAGAAGGTGATCACAAAACGATCGCTTGCCACGAATACCTTCACGATCAATCTGAAAGAAAAGTTAGACATATCCTTTCTGGAAGAATTTCTGCACAACTACGATTTCGAAAAAACAGATTTCGTTTACGAAGCGGGTCAGTTTGCCATTCGTGGAGGCATTATCGATATTTTTTCTTTCGCCTACGAAATTCCGTATCGTATTGAGCTTTTTGGTGCCGAGGTAGACAGTATTCGAACATTTGATCCGGGTTCTCAGCTTTCGGTTGATGAACTTCAAAAGGTAAACATCATACCAAACGTACAATCCAGGTTGATGCAAGAGGAGCGTCAATCTCTTCTGAATTTTGTTTCTCCCGAAACAAAATTATGGTTCAAGGATTTTCAACTGACCGTTGATCTGATTGAAAAGAGTTTTGAAAAGGCTTCATCATCTTTTGATATCATTTTAAAGTCGAGCAATACGCAGATCATTTCTTCTCCAGAAAAGCTATTTGATGATGGTGATTCATTTACAAGAGACTCTTCAAAGTTTTCGCGCATTGAGTTTGGAAGTCGCTTTGCACTAAAAGATTCGAAAGCTTTTGAGTTTCAATCTTCGGCTCAGCCTTCTTTCAACAAAAATTTTGAATTGCTTGCACAAAATCTTCACGAGCAGCAAATGCAAGGCTTTAGCAATTTCATTGCTGCTGATATGCCGAAACAGACAGAAAGGCTAAAAGGAATTTTCGAGGAGATTGATTCACAAATTCAATTTCAACCGCTTGATTTTGCTTTGCGAAGTGGTTTTGTAGATCATACATCAAAGATTGTTTGCTACACTGACCATCAGATTTTTGAACGTTTCCACCGCTATCGCGCAAAGGAGAAGTTTACCAAATCAAAAGCACTTACGCTTCGCGATCTCCAAATGCTTCAGCCCGGAGATTTTGTAACGCACATCGATTTTGGTATTGCCAAATTCGCGGGTCTTGAAAAAAAGGAAGTAAACGGACGCGAGCAGGAAGCTATTCGATTGGTTTATAAGGATGATGACTTGCTTTATGTCAGCATCCACGCACTACATAAGATTTCAAAATACTCAGGTCGTGATGGTGCTGTTCCGGCTATTAGCAAACTTGGAACAACTGAGTGGGAAAACAAAAAGTCGAAAGCCAAGAAACGGGTTAAAGACATTGCAAAAGAATTAATCGCGCTTTACGCGAAACGAAAATCTGCTCCTGGATTTGCGTATCAACCGGATGGTTTTTTACAAGCCGAGTTGGAGTCTTCTTTTATGTATGAAGATACTCCCGACCAGGGTCGTGCAACCGAAGATGTAAAGCGCGACATGCAACAACCTCATCCGATGGATCGGTTAGTGTGTGGCGATGTTGGTTTTGGAAAAACAGAAGTAGCAGTTCGCGCAGCTTTCAAAGCAGCAACAGAAGGAAAACAAGTTGCTGTACTAGTGCCTACCACAATTTTGGCGATGCAACATCATCGAACCTTTAGTGAGCGGTTATCAAACTTCCCGGTTAATATTGAATACGTCTCTCGTTTCAAAACCGAAAAAGAGATCAAAGAAATTCTTGTCGATGTTAAAAGCGGGAAGGTTAACATTCTTATTGGTACACATCGTGTTGTTAGTAAAGATATTGAATTCAAAGATCTTGGTCTTTTGATTATTGATGAAGAACAGAAGTTTGGTGTTAAGGTAAAAGATCGGTTGAAGGAATTGAAAGTTAATGTCGATGTTCTCACGTTAACAGCAACTCCTATTCCGCGCACTTTACATTTCTCTTTAATGGGTGCGCGCGATTTAAGTATTATCTCTACACCTCCACCAAACAGACAACCTGTTACCACAGAGCTCCATACTTTCAATGAAGTACTTGTTCGTGATGCCATCAGTTATGAACTAAGAAGAGGTGGCCAGGTTTTCTTTGTTCACAATCGCGTAAGCGATATTGAATCTGTTGCCAACACTATCTATAAACTTGTTCCCGATTCAAGAATAGGAATCGCTCACGGACAAATGGATGGTGATAAGCTGGAGAAGGTAATGGTGAAGTTTATAGATGGCGAATATGATGTATTGGTTTCAACAAACATTATTGAGTCGGGTCTTGATATTCCGAATGCCAATACCATTATGATTAATTCGGCTCACATGTTCGGGCTTTCCGATTTGCATCAAATGCGGGGTCGTGTTGGTCGATCGAATAAAAAGGCGTTTTGTTATTTGCTTACCCCTCCGGCATCTCTACTAACAAGTGATTCGCGAAAGCGCCTTGCTGCGTTGGAAGAGTTTTCTGAATTGGGAGATGGCTTTAAAGTAGCCATGCGTGATCTCGATATTCGAGGTGCTGGAAACTTGTTAGGTGGTGAGCAAACCGGTTTCATTACCGATCTAGGTTTTGATACCTATCATAAAATTTTGGATGATGCAATTCAGGAATTAAAAGAAACTGATTTCAAAGAGTTGTTCAGCGAAGAGCTTTCAGAAAAAGCAAAACTCATTGTTCAGGATTGTGTGATTGAAACCGATCTTGAAATTCTCATTCCTGAAACCTACGTTAACAACATCAGTGAACGCCTTCAGCTTTACTCCCGTCTTGATAATATCAAGGATGAAAAACAGCTGGGCGAATTCTCAGAAGAAGTGCGCGATCGTTTTGGACCGTTACCAGCATCAGTAGAGGAACTGGTAAATTCTGTTCGCCTACGCTGGTTGGGCGAGCGACTTGGTTTTGAAAAGTTGAGTCTTAAGAATGAAAAAGTACGAGCGTTCTTCGTTAGCACCAAAGATCAATATTTCAGTTCTGAAATCTTTGGCCAGATTTTAAGCTTCATCAAAAAACATCCACGTCAGTGTAAGATGAAAGATTCTGCAGGCAAAGCCATGCTCATTATTGAAGAAATAAAAACCGTTGACGCTGCTATTGAATTCCTGACTCAGATGGTTGGCTTGGAAAGTAAATCCTCCAACGAAATCATGTCTAAGTAAGGTGCCAGGCCAATTGATTTATCAAAAGCGTTTATCATCAACACTTTTTGATATTTAGGTGAATAGAACACCTCAATGTAGAAACCTTCAAAGGAGTACAAGAAAACCTTGCAATCACCAAGTGAACGTTGAAGCAAATAACTTCCTTGAAATGTAATGACATCACATTTTTTTTCGAAAGGCATTACTCTAAAATCATCGAGCGTAAACATGGGACTTTGTATTTTCCCAGTGGATATTACAATTCTATGCCAGTCGCCTTATCCCCCAAAAATGTAGGATAATCCGCGTTACTTGTATTTCAACTTCCCAAAACTGGATAGCACTTTCCCGAAACAATAGTAACGGCTGTTAATCGTTACTTAAAGTGCTTGCAAACCTTCTATCGTAGATTTACCAATAAAACTGCGACTGCTTGGAAAACATGCGATTATCTGTTTAATTAGCATTTGATTTAAACTCGAAAATGAAATGAAGTATTTTTTCAGGAGTCTCTTGTATGTCGTGGGCGGATCGGTAGCCCTGACTGCCTGTTTTTCGTTTGGTGGTGGTGGAAAACCTACTGCTCAAAATCCGGGTCAACTTAGTTCAGCCACAGGCTTAGCTTACAACGATGAAGATCAAGGTGGTTTTATGGTGAACCCTTACGAAGGTCAGCCGGAAGCGCCAAACATGGTTTTCATTGAAGGAGGTCGCGCCATTATGGGCTCGTTCGAAGAAGATGTTATGTCTTCTCGCGATAACATTGAAAGAACGGTTTCGGTTGCATCCTTCTTTATGGATGAAACTGAAATTGCCAACATACATTGGTTGGAATATATGCACTATCTCGCTAAAGACTCTTCTCAAGAAGCGTATCAGGCTGCATTGCCAGATACTACTGTTTGGGTTGGCAAATTAGCGTTCAACGATCCTTACGTAGAACACTACTTACGTTACCCTGGTTTCCGTTACTTCCCAGTGGTGGGAATTACCTGGAGCCAAGCCAGTAAGTATGCAGTTTGGAGAACCCGCGCTGTAAACATTAAACTAGCAGAAGAAGCTGGTGAAGATTATGCAGAAAGCGATGGTCGTATTCCATTGGAGTCTGGTATTGTTGTGCCAGCCTACAGATTACCTACAGAAGCAGAGTGGGAATATGCTGCACAAGCACTTATTGGTACTCAGTGGCTAGAAGAAATGCAAACTCATCAGCGCATTTATCCTTGGGACGGACATGCTGTTCGTAATCCGTATGGAAAAGAGATGGGCTTTATGTTAGCAAACTTCAAGCGCGGTCGCGGTGATTACGCTGGTATCGCTGGTCGTTTAAATGATGGTGCGCTAATTACCTCTTACATATATGAATTCCCTCCAAACGATTATGGCTTATACAATATGGCTGGTAACGTGAGTGAGTGGGTTCAGGATATTTATCGTCCAATGTCCTATCAGGATTTTGATGATCTTAACCCAATCCGTAGAGATGGTTTCCTGGATCCTGCTGCAGGAACAAACTCTGGATATAATAGCGATTTCGAAAAGAACCCAGAGAGTTTCACTTCCTTAATTACAGATCGCGCCCGTGTTTACAAGGGTGGATCATGGAAAGATGTTGCATACTGGATGTCTCCTGGAACTAGAAGATACTTAGATCAGGATTCAGCAACGGCTACAGTCGGTTTCCGCTGCGCAATGATCAAAGCCGGTTCAAACTATTAATTCAAACCTTCGAAATAACAGAAACCCTGGCAATAGCCGGGGTTTTTTGTTTTAAGCCTCTGCAAGACAGGCGATGCTTAATTTTCTACACCCATTCGCTAACAATTTCTGACCGCACGCCTCTATGGTTGCTCCAGTTGTAATAACATCATCAACTAATAAAATATGTTTGTCTTTAATTGCGCTTTTGTATTTTATCAGAAAAACATCACTCACATTTTGCCAGCGATTAAGCCTTGTCTTCCGTGTTTGGGTTTGAGTATTTCTGGCCCTTGTTAATAATGTATCTGAGAAAGAAATATTAAGTTTTTCAGAAAGTCCTTCAGCAAACTTCGCGCTTTGATTATACCCTCTTTTTCTCTTTCGTGATTCGTGTAATGGAACTGGAAGAATAAGATCAAACTCATTTAAAAAACCAGAATCTATTAACCTTGTACCATAGACCTTACCTAACATGACACCGATTTCTGGGTGGTTTTTATATTTCAGGTTATGCAGCAGATGCTGTACTCTACTACTCTTCGCAAATTTGAAAAGAGCCACAGCATAAACAACAGGAATACGAAGTGCCAATCTTGTTTGTAAGGTGTTCTCACGGTAGAAATGATAATCGGTTTGAGGCATTTCTGTCATGCACGAGGTGCACACTATCTTTTCTCCTTTCACCAATGTGGTAGTACATGCCAGGCAATAATTTGGGAAAAAGAGTGAAGCAAAGTCTTTGAGAATTTCAATGAGAGTAGTATTCATCTTTTAGAAATATATTTGCGAATAACTGTATTTTAAAAATAATAAAAGCATCAGATATATGGGAATGGTCGAAGATTTTAATACTTATAGAAGCAAAATGAACGAGAGGATTATGGCTTCGGACAGCCTGATCATCAAGCGGATTTTTAATCTGGACACTAACGCCTACGCAGAAGGACATTTAGACATAAAGTCAAAAGAATTGATTGGACTTACATGCTCCTTGGTTTTACGTTGCGATGATTGCGTACGTTATCATCTTGGAAATTGCAAGAAGGTCGGATTTTCGACTGAGGAGGTTAATGAGGCAATGGGTGTAGCTACTTTGGTAGGTGGAACGATTGTGATTCCGCATTTGCGAAGAGCCTTTGAATATTGGGAGGAACTTCAAAATGTTTAAGCGCGATCTTGAACAAGAAAAATCGTGGGCATCATTACTAACGGCTCTCGAAAAACTCATTGGCAAAAAACCTAAGGATCTTAATGCTGTCCTCTTTCTTATTGGAGTTCAGGAACTTGGCCAGGGAAGGAAGTATTTTGAGAAAGAAGAGAAACAAGACCTAATGCATATTGGTATTTGTAAGGTTCTCAGCCTTTCGGGCTATTACGAACTTGAAGGATTGGATAAAGATGGCTGGCCACATTGGAAATTGGTCAAAAAACTGCCCCATTTTGATTTACTGGAGCAAGAGAAGCTCTTGAAAATGCTGGTGATCGAATATTTTGAGAAGGAATTCGATTGGTCTTTGTCGGGTGATCTTTCGTGAGCAACTTTCCCTGCGTCATGTATTAAATTTTTTGTTGTTGCGTTGATTAGCTACTATCTTCGAACGGCTTCAACTTTGGTGTATCATATTGCGTTTTGATAGTATGTAATGGGTGAATATGGATGAGGTAGCAACGGGCATTGAAAATAAAATCCGGTCTTTCAAACGAAAGTACTACTTCAATCTATTTGTGCGGGGAGCAATCCTTACTCTATCCATTCTCTTCAGTTACTTTTTAATTGCCACGCTTGTTGAGTACAATCTTTGGCTTGGTCCGTGGGCTCGTTTTTTCATCTTCTTCTCGTTTATAACTATTGCCGGTTGGTGCCTTTATAATTTTTTGAAAGAACCACTAATGTGGTGGCTCGTAAATCGAGGTTTATCAGAAGAAGAAAGTGCAACGATTATTGGAAACTCCTTGCCTTCGGTAAAAGACAGACTACTAAATCTTATTCAGCTGTCATCTTCTAAAACCAATTCTACTTTAGCGTTCGCCAGTATTCAACAGAAATCGCTTGAGTTTCAATCTCTTTCTTTTGATTCATTCATTGATATTAACCTGAACAGAAAATATTTAAAATATCTTCTTGTGCCTGTTGCCGTTATTCTTTCTCTTTTGATAGTCAACAAAAATGTAATCACAAAAAGTACGGATAGGCTTGTCCATTTTAATCGTCAATATTCCCCACAGGCACCATTCAATTTTGTAGTTCAAAATAAATCGCTGCTCGCTTTTTATAATGAATCTTTTCCGCTCAATCTAACTTTGACAGGAGAGGCTTTGCCACAAGATGTTTATTTAATTACAGGAAATCTTCGTCTAAAAATGCTAAACTCAACCAAAGAGGAGTTTCAATATGTATTTGAAAATATTCAGACCGGCTTTGATTTTCAGCTAGAAGCCGCAGGATTTTATTCTGATGTTTATCATGTTACTCTTGCCAACAGACCTGAGTTGACCGGGCTTGAGATTGCACTTGATTTTCCAAGATATTTAAACAGAAAGAATGAGGTGCTTCGTAATACTGGCAACATTGAAATACCGGAAGGAACATTGGTAACATGGAATCTAAATACGAAAGATGCACATCAGGTTTATTTTCAGTTGTCCTCAGATCCCGATTTAAAGGATTTTCTCGAATCTGGAAATGAATTCTTTACGTTCAAAAATGAATTTCGAAATCCGGATCTCTATGAAATCATTCTGGAAAACGACAAGAGTAAAAATAAGGAGAAGATTGCTTATCGAATTGATGTTGTCAAAGATCTATTTCCTCAAATCAGTGTAAGCAATTTGAAGGATTCTGTTTTATACAAACGTATTATGTTAGGAGGAGGTATTGGTGATGATTATGGTATCAGTCAACTTTCCCTTCACTTCCGTATTCGAGATGAAAATCAAAAAGAAGTTTCTTCCGGATCAGCAAATATTCCATTCAGCAAAAATCAACTACAACAAAATTTCTTTTACAACTGGTCTCTTGATTCACTTAAACTTGATGCGGGGAATCAGTTAGAGTATTATTTACAAGTTTGGGATAATGATGGCGTAAATGGAAGGAAATCCACGAAGACATCCACTTATAATTTCCTTATTCCCACAAAAGATAATCTCGTTGCAGACATTAACCGATCACAAGCACAGGCTGAACAAAAATTAGACAAGAGCACTGCCAAGGCAAATAAACTTCAAGATCAGATTGAACAAGCAGCGCAGAAATTAAAAGGAAAACAAACGCTGGATTGGCAAGACAAAAAAATGCTGGAAGACATTGTTCAGCAAAAAGAAAGTTTGAATCAAATGTTAGAAGAGTTAAAAGCTCAGAACAAATTACTAGAGGAAAAGAAAGAAGCATTTACAGAACGAGATGAGCGAATTCGCGAAAAGGCAGAGCAAGTTCAAAAATTAATGGACGAACTTTTGGATGAAGAAACAAAGAAATTATTTGAAGAACTTCAAAAGTTACTTAATGAAAACAAAGACTCTTCGCAAATTCAGAAACTGTTAGATAAGCTCGATCAAAAAACAACCAACCTGGAAAAGGAATTGGAGAGGATGCTTGAGTTGTATAAAGAACTACAGTACGAATCTAAATTTGATCAAACCATTCAGGATATCAAAAAGCAGATTGAGGATCAAAAAGCCTTAATGGAAAAGACGGAGTCTTTAGAAAAAGAAAAATCTTCCGATAAAAATGATAAGAAGAATAGTGGAGAGAAGTCGGATAAAGGAGAAGAGAAAAACGACAAAGCTGGCGAAGAGAAAAAAACAGAAAGTCAGGAGTTAGCAAAAGAGCAAGAACAGGTTAAGGAAGATTTCCAGAAAACGACAGAGAAAATTGAGGAGCTAAAGAAGCTTGGTGAAGAACTGCAAAAAAACGATGAACTACCTGACAAAGAAAATACAGATGAGGTTCAACAAGATCAAAAAGAAAGTGAGGATCAATTAAAACAAAACAGTCCTTCAAAATCTAAAGAAGCTCAACAGAAGGCGCTTCAGAAAATGCAAAAAATGCAAGAGCAAATGGAGGGAGCTCAGAATTCTATGGAAATGGAAATCGACATGCAGAATCTCGAAATGCTACGCCAGATTATTCATGGATTGGTAAAAATCTCATACGACCAGGAGAGTCTTTTAAAATCGTTTGGTGATTTAGCACAAAATGATCCCCGATTCAATACCCTTGCACAACAGCAATTGAAGCTGAAAGATGATGTTAAAGTATTGGAAGACAGTTTGTTAGCTCTTTCAAAGAAGGATGTTTTAATGGGTTCTATCGTGACCAAAGAGTTTGGTGAGCTTAATGAACACATCGACAATGTAATTGATGCCAATAAGGAAAGAAGAAGACCGCAGGCATCTAACGAAATGCAACTTAGCATGACCTCTATAAATAATCTCGCGTTGTTATTGGACGATCACTTTGATATGATGATGCAGATGATGGCCAATGCAAAACCGTCCTCTGGTAAGGGAAAGAAAAAAGGTCAGAAGCCTAGCTTAAGTCAGCTTCAAAAAAATCTGAATCAAAAAATAGAAGATCTTAAGAAAGGTGGAAAGGGTGGTAGAGAATTATCAGAAGAGTTGGCTGAAATGGCTGCTGAGCAGGAGAGGATTAGAAAAGCTCTTCAAGAGATGCAGAATAAAATGAAGGATGGCAAAATGCCTGGTGGCGATTTACCTTCAAAAATGGAACAAACTGAAATGGACTTGGTTAACAAGCAGATTACCGATCAGTTAATTAAACGCCAACAAGATATTCTTACTAGAATGTTAGAAACGGAGAAATCACTTCGTGAACAAGATCAAGAGGAGGAAAGAAAAGGAGAGACCGCAAAAGATTACGATAAAGAAATACCAAAGGCCTTCGAAGAGTATTTGCGCCTAAAAGAAAAAGAAGTAGAATTGCTAAAGACAGTTCCGCCCAAATTATATCCGTATTACAAAAAAGAGGTCAGTGAATATTTTAAGAGAATTGGCAATCAATAAATATACTTTCAACTAATGAACACGATCAGTATCCAGGTACCTTCTATCACCGAAAACATTCGCATGATTGAAAGCTTTATTGACAATGCAAAAGAGCGCTACCAGCTTGATGATGACATTTATGGGAATATCATGATTGCTGTGACTGAAGCGGTTAACAATGCGATTAAACATGGAAACGGAGGAAACAAATCAAAGAATGTGTTTCTAAGTCTTTCGCTTCACGAAAACCTTATCCAGTTTATAGTTAAGGATGAGGGTTCAGGATTTGATTATCAAAATCTGCCGGATCCAACAGCTCCTGAGAATTTAGAAAAACCAGGAGGAAGGGGCATCTTCTTAATGAAGCATCTTTCAGATGAGGTCAACTTCAAAGAAAATGGCAGAATCGTTGAATTAAGTTTTTATATGAATGCCTAAGCCCTCTATTCAATTCTTTTGTGAGGATATTGATTTCAAGCTAAAGAGTTCTAGAAAGACAATATCTTGGATAAAAGCCGCAATCAAAGCGGAAGATAAAACACCCGGAGAACTGAATTTCATATTCTGCTCAGATAATCATCTTCTTCAGATGAATATCGATTACCTTCAACATAACACCCTTACGGACATTATTACCTTCGACACAAGTGAAGAAGAAGGTATTATATGTGGCGATATCTTTATAAGCATTGACAGGGTAAGAGATAACGCTCATAAGTTCAAGAAAGAATTAGATAATGAGCTTCATAGGGTAATTATTCATGGGGTTTTACATCTCATTGGGTTTTCAGATAAAACCGCAAACAAAAAAAACATCATGCGCGGAAAAGAAGATGCTTACTTATCTTTGCGTTAGTTCCACGTGAAACCTTGGCTTCCTATGTGAATTCAAATTGTGGAAATGTGGATTCTTTTGTGGGAAAGTTTTTTGTTCCACGTGAAACCTATTAATTCAAATAAATGCGTTTTTATGTTTCCTGAGTATGATGTAATTGTGGTTGGTGCCGGACATGCTGGCTGTGAAGCTGCGGCTGCGGCTGCGAATATGGGATCGAAAGTTCTTATGGTGACAATGAATATGAACACCATTGCCCAGATGTCTTGTAATCCTGCTATGGGTGGAGTAGCTAAAGGCCAGATTGTACGAGAAATAGATGCCTTAGGAGGACAATCTGGAATAATTTCAGACAAGTCCATGCTCCAATTCAGAATGTTGAATAGATCGAAAGGGCCAGCTATGTGGAGTCCGCGAAGTCAAAACGATAGAATGCGATTCTCAGAAGAATGGAGAATTACATTAGAGCAAACTAAAAACATTGATTTCTGGCAAGAGATGGTTAAAGAAATTCTTGTTAAGGATGGAAGAGCTGCAGGGGTAAAGACAAACCTAGGTTTGGAGATAAAGTCCAAATCAGTGGTATTAACCAATGGAACCTTTCTTAACGGAAAAATACACATAGGTGAAAAGAGTTTTGGGGGAGGGAGAACAGCAGAAAAAGAAGCAACAGGAATAACCGAACAACTGGTGCAACTTGGATTTGAGTCAGGACGAATGAAAACAGGTACGCCTCCACGAGTAGATGGAAGAAGCCTGGACTATTCAAAAATGGAAGAACAATTCGGAGATGAAAACCCATCCAAGTTTTCATTCACCGATACCAAACAACTTACTAAACAACTTAGCTGCTGGATTACATATACCAATGAAGAGGTGCATGGTGAGCTTAAAAAAGGGTTTGAAAAGTCACCAATGTTTCAAGGAAGAATTAAAGGTATTGGACCCAGATACTGTCCATCTATAGAAGACAAGATAAACCGGTTCGCAGAAAGAAACCGCCATCAAATATTTGTAGAGCCGGAAGGATGGAATACTGTTGAAATTTATGTCAACGGCTTCTCAACGTCATTACCAGAAGACATTCAACAACAAGCCCTTGTGAAGATTCCTGGATTTGAAAAAGCCAAGATGTTTCGTCCAGGATATGCTATTGAATATGACTTCTTTCCGCCCACTCAATTAAATAGCTCATTAGAGACTCAACGTATTGATAATCTGTACTTTGCGGGTCAAATTAATGGTACTACAGGATATGAAGAAGCGGCATGCCAGGGACTAATGGCCGGAATAAATGCGCATAATAAAGTCCACAATAAAGAGCCTTTCATTCTTAAAAGATCTGAAGCATACATTGGTGTGCTAATAGACGACCTCATAAACAAGGGCACGCAAGAACCTTATAGAATGTTTACATCAAGAGCAGAGTATAGAATTCTTCTTCGTCAGGATAATGCCGACATACGACTAACAGAACTGGGTCATAAAATAGGACTAGCAAGTCAAGATAGATTGGAAACTCTTGCAAAGAAAAAAGGCAACATCGATTCATTGGTTACTCTATTATCAAAATATAAGGTAGAGCCTGAAATTGTAAATCCTGGACTCGAAGGATTAAACACTTCATCTATTAAAGAGAAGGTAAATACACTTCATCTTTTGAGAAGGCCGGAAATAGGTATCCAGGAATTAAAAAAGATTGACGGCCAATTAAACTCCATGCTTTCAGAATATTCCCCAGAAGAATTAGACCAAGCAGAGATTGATATCAAGTACGAGAGTTACATTGATCGTGAACAGAAACTAGTAGAGAAAATGGTAACACTAGAAAACTATAAAATACGTACTGATTTCAACTATGATGGAATTAAGACTCTCTCAATCGAGGCAAAAGAAAAACTTAAAAAAGTAAAACCAGAAACGCTCGGGCAAGCATCAAGAATAAGTGGCGTGTCTCCGGCAGATCTATCTGTATTAACTGTTTACATGGGCAAATGATGACGATCAATATTTGTCCTGTCTGTGAAGAATCACAATTTTCCCCACTAACATCTTGTATAGACAATACTGTTTCACATGAAACATTCAAAATCGTTAAATGCATAAACTGTGATTTTACACTAACATCTCCTCGACCTGAGGATAGTAAACTTGGCGACTACTATCTCTCAGACAATTACATATCACACTCTAACAAGGCGAAAACTCTATTGGACGGAGTTTACCTTTTGGCAAGAAAATTTACGCTTCGGTGGAAGGTCAATCTATTGTTGAAATACTATCCGAACAAAAATAAGATTAACATCCTCGACTATGGATGTGGGACCGGAGAATTCTTAAAATCATGTAAAGATGCTGGCTTCCAAATTTCAGGAGTTGAACCCTCCGAAAATGCAAGAGCTAAATCATCGGAGACCAACCAAATTAAAATCCAAGAATCATTAGATGGTGCTGAAAGTAAAATGTTCAACATCATAACGATGTGGCATGTGTTGGAACACATACCAGATTTCGATGAAATAATTGAGAAATTAAAATCGAAACTAACAGATGATGGTATTCTGATTATTGCTGTTCCTAACCATAAAAGCTTTGATGGACAATATTATAAAAACCATTGGGCTGGCTTTGATGTACCCCGTCATCTTTGGCATTTTTCATCTGGCACTATGAAAAGAGTTTTAATGAAACACAAATTGAGCCTGATCGATATTTGTGGTATGAAATTAGACTCATATTACGTCAGCCTGTTAAGTGAAAAATATAAATCCAAAAACAGTACAACCTTGGCAGGATACATTAATGCAGTTATCAATGGCATGAGATCAAACTGGAAAGCAAAAAAAACGAGAGAATACTCAAGTCTAATTTACATCATTAAAAAATGAAACGATTCACAGGACTACATTGGTTTATATATCCGCTATTCCTGATGTGCTGCGCAAAAACAACTTCACCAACTGGAGGACCGAAAGACACTCTGCCACCAATCCTTATAAAATCTATTCCAGAAAAAGAATCTCTTAACTATGACGGAAAAGAAATTCAACTAATCTTCTCAGAAAACATTAGCCTTAAAAATCAAAAAGAACAAATTATTGTAACTCCAGATATCGGAAAAGATTATAAGATCGAGTTCAACAAAAAAACAGTAACATTAAAGTTAGAAGAGAAATTAAAAGACAATACCACATATACATTTAGTTTTCGCGATGCAATTGTCGATTTGAACGAACAAAATCCTGCGAGAAATTTAAAACTTGCCTTCAGCACAGGTAACTACATCGATTCTCTTTCAATAGAAGGACAAGTAACTGATCTACTAACATCCAAAGAATTCAAAGACATTACTGTTGCTCTATTTCAAGCCGATACTTTTGACATCTTTAAGCATAAAGCTGTTTACATAACGAAGTCTGATAAAACCGGAAATTTCATAATCGAAAACCTAAAACCAAGCAAATATTACATCTACGCTATTGACGACAAAAGCAGAAACCTCATTGCCGACAGCAAGTCAGAAGCTTACGGGTTTTTAAGTGAATCCATATCACTAACATCTAACGCAAAAAAAATTGATATACCTCTTATCAAACTAGATGCACGCAAACTTAAAATATCAAGTGCGAGACCATACAACACCTACTTCAATATAAAAACAACAAAAAGTATTGTCGCTTACAAAATCACGTCAGATGAGTTGATGCCCTACTCAACGCTTGGTGATGACAACGCTAGCATAAAAATATACAATACGCTATTTGAAAAAGATAGTGCATCAATAAAACTAAACTTAACAGATAGCATTGGAAACAGCATAGATACCGTGCTATATGTAAAATTCAACAAGCAAAACACGAAACCAGAAAAACTTGATTTTAAACCTAAAGACTTCAGAATAATTGAAAACAAGGGACTCATTACGGGCAGTCTAAAATTTAACAAGCCAATATTTCAAATCGATTTTGATAGCATTTTTTTTAAAATTGATTCTCTTAAAATAATTAAATTCATTAAAGAAGATATAACTATCGACACAATGAAGGGACTAGCCTACATCAAAAAAAATTTTGACAAAGCGCTTCTCGTAAAAGAAAAAACTTCTGACACAAAATCCAAAGAATCGAATCCTCCAAAAACACAAGCCACAGAAAAACTAACAGAACCAAAAGAACCTAAAGAGCTTCTACAAAATCAACTATTCATAGGAAAAGCAAGTTTTATAAGTATAGAATCAGACAGCACAAAAGAAATAAAAGAGACACTCAAGCCAACAAACCTTGATCAAACGGGAATAATTTTTGCAACGATTGAGACTAAAGAATCAAATTTTATAGTTGAATTACTAAGAAAAGATTTCTCCGTAATTGAGGTAAGGTATAACCAAACTAAAATTGCATTCGAAGACTTAGCTCCTGGAGACTACATGATCAGACTAATTATAGACCGCGACAAAAATAAAATATGGACTCCAGGAAATTTTTATTTACATCAAGAACCCGAAAAAATGACGTTCTACAAAAATGAAAAAAAGAGCACTCTTATCAATTTGAGAGCGAATTTTGAACTTGGCCCACTGTTGATAAAGTATTAAAACCTTGTGCATACAATGAGGAGAACTAGGACTTAAAAGCGAAATACCCTCACAAAAACCGAAACGGTCATAATCATGTTCATAGAAGTAACTTTACCAACACGATACATTTCTAAAGGTATCAACAACCAAATGCTCCACATTGAAATAGATTGTTAACAAACTATATAACCGATTGATAAATAACAATTTAAAAATTGCATAACTTCAACAACCTATTCACACAAATAAATGGTGAACAGTTATCAACATATCAACATGCTTAATTACTATTATAAATTAATATATAATATAAATACATTAAAGGCTGTGTGTGTGTGTACACTACTTATAATGACAATGACAAAAGTTGTGGCACAAAATGAAGCCGACATTCAACTTGCGAATGAGTATGTTTTAAAAGGCGATAAAAAAAAGGCGCGAGAAATTTTTAGCGACCTCGCGAAGTCAGATGTTAACAATCCTTTCATTTATAATAACTACCTTAACGTCCTGTTAGACTTAGGAAATTATGATGAAGCCCATGCATACGTTAAAAAAATATTACACAAAGAACCAGACAACTTGCAATGCAGGCTTGATGCCGGATTAATCTACATCCGCGCTGGTGATTTAAACAAGGCCGATAAAATTTTCAAAGATGTAATTGCTGAAAATAAAACCAGTGTTCAGCGAATTAAAATGATCTCTGATTATTTTATGCCAAAGTCACTGGTCGACTATGGAATTCTGGCTCTTACACAAAGCCGGCAAGTCTTAGGAAATCCATATTTGTTTTGCCTTGATCTCGCAATGCTCTATCGCATTCAAGGCAGCCGAGATGCAATGGTGAATGAATATTTAAGTTATGTAACACAAAACGCGGCTAACATTCAATATGTAAAAAATGTAATGCAGGCCTTGCTAACAAAGCCCGATGAGTTGGAGAGTCTTGAGAAACTTCTATTCGACAAGGTGCAGCAATATCCCGATGTTGAAGTATATTCTGATTTATTGATTTGGGTTAACCTCCAACAGAAAAACTTCTCTTCTGCTTTTGTCCAGGCAAGAGCTTACGACAAGCGCTACAAACGCGAAGGAGAACGAAGCATGGAAGTTGCACGAGTAGCTTTGGACAATGAAGATTTTTATAACGCCACAAAAATTTACCGCTACATTATTCGTGAATATACCGAGAGTCAAAATTATTTACAAGCACAGCTTGGACTAATTCACACACGAGAAGCGCGCGTGAAGAAAAGCTTTCCTGTAAAAAAAGATTCAGTAAAACTTCTGGTTCAAGATTACAAAAGTTTTATAAAGCAACATCCTGAAAACGGAAACTCACTGGAAGCCGCAAGAAGTGAAGCCTTGCTTTTCGCGTATTACCTTGATCAAAAGGATACGGCCATTTCAATTTTATCTTCCTTGATTTCGAACGGAAGAACGTCCCAATATTTAAAATCAAAATCGAAAATAGACCTTGGCGATATTTACCTTCTAAAAAATGAACCATGGGAATCAACACTGCTTTACTCACAGGTTGAAAAAACGCAAAAAGAAAATCCACTGGGGTATGAAGCAAAATTAAAAAACGCAAAACTATCCTATTATCGTGGAGAATTTCGATTGGCACAAGAGCACCTCGATATTTTAAAACAGGCAACCACCCGTGAGATTGCAAACGATGCGCTCGACTTGAGTATTTTGATTAAGGAAAATATAATGATCGATTCAATCGGGGAGGCTTTAAAAGAATACTCAGCAATAGAATTGTTGTTGTATCAAAACAAAACCAGTGATGCGCTGAAGAAAATAGAATTGCTAAAGCAAGGATTGGTAGAAAGCGGAGATTCAACTTTTGTTAATATCTCTAATCAAACAATACTGGACGATGTATACTGGCTCGAAGCCAACATTCGCATCAAGCAGGGAGAGTTCGAGCAATCTATTGCGCTGCTTCAAAAAATTAGAGATGATTATCCGGATGATATTTTAGCGGATGATGCATACTTCCTGCAAGGTGATATCTACGAGAATCAATTGCTCAATAAAGAAAGGGCAATGGAGGTATATCGTGATTTTCTGACCGTTTATCCAGGTAGTGTACATGCAGCGGAGGCAAGGAAAAGGTTTCGATCTCTTCGCGGAGATTTTTCTTCCTCTGAAACTCAACCACAATTTTAGTCACTCCTAAAATCGGACGATTCGCTCCTGTAATCCTCCTATTTGCTCAATAGCTTAAAATCCCAATCATACTTTTCAGGTTAACAGGGTGTGAATTAAAAATCAAACCTTCACACTAAAAAGTTATGATAACAAAAAAGAAAAACAAACTAACATCCTTTCTGACACGAACATTGTCGGTAACATTGATGACGGCTACCGTATTTACAGCGATTAACTGTGATGATGATGACGACAATACACCGGCACAACAGAATGTATTGGAAATTGCAATAGCCAATGCTGACTTTGATGTATTGGAAGCTGCTGCTGTTAAGGCTGGAACATCGGTAACGAATGTTTTAAGCGGCTCAACTCAAATTACGGTTTTTGCTCCAACAGATGCAGCGTTTATTACTTATTTGGGTGTTGCTAATGAAGCTGCTGCTATAACAGCTGTAAATGGCTTGTCTTCAGCGGCAGCAGCAGATCTTCTTACATACCACGTAATTGCTGGCACAGAAATCAAATCAGGGCCTCTTGCAGCTGGAACCACTGCAGTAACTACAGCACGTGCTGCGAACAATAAGGCTTATGTAACCAAGGCTGGTTCTGTAGTTACCATCAATAACGCCCGCGTAACAACTGCGGATGTAGATGCTTCAAATGGTGTGATTCATATTATTGATGCTGTGCTTACACCACCAACTGGCGATATTGTAGAGATTGCTGTCGCTAGTGCTCCAGAATTTCAAATCCTAGCGGCCGCACTTACACAAGCAGATTTGATTACAACGCTAAAAACAGCAGGCCCATTCACGGTTTTCGCACCAACGGATGATGCATTTTTGGAGTTGCTCTCTGCTGTGTATGAAAGTCCCGATTTGACAGAAACAGGAGCCATCAATGTCATAAATGGATTGAGTGAAGATTCGAGCCCGCTTAAACTTTCTGATCTGAAAGAAATTTTATTATACCACGTAGTTCCTGGCGCTGCGTATTCAATAAATCTTACAAATGATCAGGTTCTTACTACAGCTAAAACAGCCGCACCTAAAACAGTTACTATTGCGATTGGTTCATCAGTTACAGTTGATGGATCTGCTTCTGATCCTTCTACCGTAAGTCCTGCAAATATTTCTGCCACCAATGGTGTAATTCACGTGATTAATAAAGTACTTCAGCCTTAATATTTAGAGGGAAGAAGAAGTTCTAAAACGTTCTAAGACTTCTTCTTCTTTTTAATAAATTGGGTAGTTTCAATTATAAATTTATATAGTGTTCTCTCATCGGTACCGTCTCTTATTTATTGCGCTTCTCTCAGTATATTCTTATTTAAATATACTATTCACGGTAGGTAACTCATTCTTTGATTTCAAAATTTTATCGATTCATCTTTTTGGTGTTCTTGCTGCTGTTGTTCTGGGTGTTTGGGAATTAAACAGGCTAGTAGAAAAAAAAATTGAGAAAGTAAAACTCAAAAAAATTCACCCCCTCGTTGTTCTTTTCTTTGTCAGCATGATCAATGTGGGTGTGGTTTCTGTGTTATCACTCACACTGGTTTATTTGGTTTTGGGAATGCCTTTGGTTTTCAATTTCACGCATTTAAAACTTTTACTGGCCTTTGGATTTCGCATAAATCTGTTTTTGAATTGCCTGAATGCCATTGTGTTTTTTATGAATCGTTTAAAAAAATCTCAACTCGAAGCGGAACAACTAAAAAAGATTTCGATAGAAGCCCAGTTTGAAGCGTTACGCAATCAAATCAATCCGCATTTTCTTTTTAACTGCTTTAATGTTCTCTCTTCGTTGGTTTATAAAGATGCCGATACCTCTGCAAAATTCATTGCTCAACTTTCTAACGTGTACCGATACTTATTGTACAATCAGGAAAAAAAAGTAGTTCAGTTAAAAGAAGAGGTAGGCTTTATAGAATCGTATTTGTTTTTGCTGAAGATACGATTTGGTGATAACATTGAAATCGAAAATAAAATTGATAAAGAAAGTGAAGATCGATACGTTGCACCGGCAGTATTACAAATGCTGATTGAGAATGCCATTAAACACAATGTAGTGTCCAAAAAAAATCCGCTTCGCGTTCGCATATTTTCAGCCAATGGCTTTATTGTGGTATCAAACAACCTTCAGGAAAAGGAAATGAAAGAGGAAAGTACCCAGGTTGGTTTGCGAAACATTCAGCATCGCTATGCTTTTTTGAGTGATGAGAAAGTTCGAATTGAAAAGTCGGAAAAAGAATTTAATGTTTCCATTCCACTTCTTCAACTGGCCATTTCATGAGAGTATTGATTGTAGAAGATGAACCATTAGCGGCTGAACGACTACAGCTTTTACTAAAAAGTTGTGAACCCGATGTTGAAATTATCGATCAGATTGATAGTGTTGAAGAAACCGTAAATTTTTTTCGGTCTGGAAGAAAGATCGATCTTTTGTTTTTGGACATTCAGCTTGCCGATGGAAAAAGTTTTGAGATTTTTGATAAAGTAAAAATGGATGTGCCCATTATTTTCACTACCGCATTTGATCAATATGCTATTCAGGCATTTAAAGTTCATAGCATTGATTACCTGTTAAAGCCTCTTCAACAAAGTGACCTTCAAATGGCACTTGATAAATTCAAAAAATTATCCACCCCAGCTACACTAACTGCAGCCGATCTGATTTCATTAAAGACTTTACTTGCACAAAATTCCAAATCGTATAAAGAGCGTTTTGTTATTAAATCAGGTAACAAACTTCATTACAAGCCAGCATCTGAAGTTGCGTATTTTTATGCTGATGGTAAATTAGCTTTTTTGGTAAGCAAGAAAGAAAACAGAAAGTATTTGGTCGACCATACATTAGAAGAGCTCGAAACGACACTTGATCCAAGAATTTTTTTCCGAATTAGCCGAAAATTTATTCTTGCGGTTGATAGCATCTTTGAAGTTAAAGGACTGATCAGTACAAAACTAGAGGTAAAGTTAAATCAGCCCTGTGAACATGATCTTTCGGTAAGTCGTGACCGCGCACAGGATTTTAAAAATTGGCTTGATCGTTAATGCTGATTATCTTGGCGGAATAATTTTTTTGCTATGAAAAAATGCATGTTTTCTTTCCTTGTTATTATTGCTTTCTCCACGGCTGCAATCGCTCAGGAAACAAAAGCCAATCTTGATTCCTTGAAAAAAGAAATTCTTTCACTCCGGGCCGATGTCGATAACATTCAAATTAATCTTACGACTTCACAAAATAAATTCAAACGCGGTATTGCTGTTGCAACCCTTGGGTATGCGGTTACTATTGCCGGAGGATTGATCCTTGGTCAAAATGAAGACCTGGGAAAAACCCTCCTGGTAACAGGTGGCGTAACCGGTATTACCGGCACCTTTTTAATGGTAGATGCTTTTAAATATTTGGGTCGAGCCGGGAGAAATAAAAAGCGAACATAAAGACACTATTCACTTCTCAAAGATTTTACGGGATCAGAAGTTGCCGCGCGGATTGATTGATACCCCATAGTGATCCATGCAATTGCAAACGAGATGAGTCCAGCCAGGAGGTATACAAAAATTCCAATCTCCACTTTGTAGGTATAACTCGTCAACCACCAATCAACAGCAAACCATGAGATTGGTGCAGCCAAAGCAAACGCAATGATGATCAGTTTGCCAAATTCTTTTGAAAGAAGAAGAACAATACTGTTAACCGATGCGCCTAATACTTTTCTGATTCCGATTTCTTTTGTGCGTTGTTCAGCAGTGAAGGCCGTAAGTGCAAATAATCCAAGACATGCGATGAGTATTGCAAAGCCAGCAAAGATTCCGAAAATTTTTCCAAGGCGTTGTTCAGCGGAATACATTCGACCAAAGTCCTCATCTAAAAAGGAATATTGAAAAGGTTGACCAGGCGCCAATTCCTTCCATATTTTTTCGATCGACTTAATTATATCCTGTGTATCGCTAGCCTTGAATCTAAATGAAACACTGCCATCACTTTTTTGCAGAAAGAGCCCTAGAGAGCTAATGCTCGATTTCAATGATGAAAAATGAAAATTGTCCATTACTCCAATAACCGTCCATGACTTTACCTTATCGGGATCGGGTGAGCCATCAGGTTTTTGACCGTCAAAGGTGCTGATCTTTTTTCCGATCGGATCATCACCCAATCCAAACTGCAAAACGCCAGCTTCATTGAGAACGACTGCTGAGGAGTCGGATGGAAACTCATTGGAGAATCCCCTGCCCAACTTAATCTTCATTCCAAAAGTTTTGATATAATCGTGATCCACCGTCCAGTTTTGAAGACTCACTAAATTTTCAACGACTGGCTGATTTCCTTCTTTCCAAAAGGTATTGTCGTTACGCCAGCTATCGGCACCATCAACAGGAAGAAAGCCCGAAACAGAGCCACTCTCTATCGTATTTAATTTGAGGACTTCATCTTTGAATGCTTGTGCCATTGGTCGTAGAGCATACGCATCATGAATAATAATTACCTGATCTTTTTCGAAGCCCAACTTTTTATTCTGAATGTAATTCAACTGACGGTTAACAGTAAAGGCACCAATGATGAGAAAAATGGAAATGACAAATTGAAAAACAACAAGTGCGCTTCGAATAAAACCACTTTTCATACCCAATGCCACATTACCCTTCAAAACATTTATAGGCTTAAAGGCCGATAAGAAAAATGATGGATAAACTCCGGCAAGAAGCCCCACAAAAAGTGCTGCCCCCAAGAGAAGCAAATAGAAGAGACCACTAGTTACTGGCAAGCGAAGTTGTTTGAGTGAAAGTGAGTTAAAGACTGGAAGGAATAGATAGGCCAAACCCAATGCGAGTATAAAAGAGAAAAGCGTGATCAGAGAAGATTCAGTTAAAAACTGACGCACTAAATGTGATCGCAACGAACCCATTACTTTTCGAACACCAACTTCTTTAGCACGGTTACTGGACCGCGCAGTAGACAGGTTCATAAAATTAATGCAAGCAATGGCCAGGATAAAAATAGCGATGGTGGAAAGAAGATAAACATACGTGATGCTTCCGTTCGGTTCAAACTCGCCTGTTAAATCAGAATGTAAATGGATGTCCGTTAGGGGAGTGAGAGTTGCTTCGTACTTGTTTCCAGATTCTTTGAATTTATCCATTGTAAAATCAGGACCCAGTAATTGCGCAATCTGCGGACCAACATACTTTGCTAAAAAACCAGGGAGCTTTGCCTCAAAAGCTTTTGCATCCGTTCCTTCTTTGAATAATAAATAAGTTGGAAAATTATTGCTGAGAAAAACTGGCGAATGCGCTTCTACCGCAGCAGGCCAGTCACCTACCATGGCAATCAGAATATCAAAATGAAAATGAGATGCAGAAGGAATGTCTTCGAATACAGCTGTAACCTTTGCATTGTATTTGTTATCGAGAATCATCGATTGCCCCAATGCATTTCCATTCGGAAAATATTTGCTAGCAGTTTTTTTGCTGATGGCAATGCTAGCTGGCTCAGTTAGTGCTGTCTTAGCATCACCTTCTAATACGGTGACAGAAAAGATTTTAAAAAACGTACTGTCGGTCCACATCACATGTTGCTCCTTTATATTTTCAGAAGCTTCACTTGTCTTCACTAAATAAGAACCATAACTTCTAAAGCGCACAGTAGCTTCAATTTCAGGATAGTCTTGCTGCAATGCGTGTGCTATTGGAGCAGAGCTATAAGTCATCCGATAATGATTTCCTCCAAATTTGATTTCATTATTAACACGATAAATGCGATCGGCTTTTACATTGTATTTGTCGTAGCTAAGTTCATCCAGAATGAATAACACAATAACCAGACAAGCGGCAACGCCAACAGCAAGACCCGCGATGTTGATAAAGGAATAAAAACCTTGCTTGCGCAGATTTCGAAGGGCGATGGTGAGATAATTTTTTAGCATGATTTTAGTCTTTTGATTTTCTACTTGTCGTGTTTGCTTTTGTGTTTGCCGTAGGCCGGCTGTATGACCAAATGATTTTAATACTTCGTGATAGGCATCGATAAAACGGTTTCCTTTTTCCATCTCTCGTTCAACTGCCGAACAAACATGATCAATCATTTCATCACGAAAACCATCGAGCACAATGCCGCGATAATTCAGATCTTTAATGATGTAGGCGATATGGTCGTCAGAAAGATTCAAGCTTAGTTCATTTCGACTTGTAATACATTTCCCATTGTTCTGATGAACTCAACAAACTCACTCACCCGTTCTTTCACGGAGGCTTTGCCTTCGGTTGTAATCGTATAGTATTTTCGAACGCGCTTCCCGAGCATTACAGTTTCTGTTTTAAGTAGTCCTTCTCCTTCTAGTTTATGAAGCGTGGGATACAGCGCACCTTCAGTTAAAAGAATACTGCCGAGCGATAACTCTTTCACCCGTTGGGTAATTTCGTAACCATACATCTTGCCATGGTCCTTCAATACTTTTAAAACGATGGTTTGAAGAGTGCCTTTTAATAATTCAGGAGAATGCATAATTGTCTTATTACCTAAGTGATTTAGGTATTAGACGCCAGCTGACCGGGACAGGTTGCACCGATTGGGAAAAGTTTCTGCTCGTTATTCAAAGTATGATACCTATTGATTAAAGTTTCCCATATTCGAAGTGCGCATAATCGAATAGCAAACAGTTATGGATCAAAAGACAATGACAACCGAAACGAAATTTCCAACCGACCGCATTTTATACTTTAGCGATGCCATTTTTGCAATTGCCATTACCTTGCTTGTATTGGAAATTAAGATTCCAACGATTACAGAAGTACAGGCACTGGGTACAATCCAAGTACTGCGCAATTTGGCACCAAGATTCATTGGCTATCTGGTGAGTTTCGTGGTTGCGGCTTTATTTTGGCGAGCACACATGCTGCTGGGTCAGCGGGTAACAACAGTTGATAATAAGCTATTATGGATTAATATGTGGCTTCTCTTATTTGTCGTGCTCATGCCCTTCTCAACGGCATTCTATTCGAACAACTTTGCAATCAACGGCACTTTTAATTTCTATTGCCTTAATCTCGCAGCCATTGGAGCGATTCTATATTGGATGAATGTCTACGTTGCCAAAAAAGAAAATCTTGTTAAGGTATTGGGAAAACGAACCGTAAGCTGGATGAAGCAGCGCGCACTGTTAGTACCAATCATTTTTTTAGCCTGTATACCCTTAGGAATGATCTCACCTTTGCTGGGTCGAATTGGCTTTGTCCTAATTTTTATTGCTCAGACACTTGGCGATCGCTATTTCAGAAAAGGAAGCCAGAAATAACGAACCTGACTCAAAAAGCGCCACCCAATCCTATCCATAAACAAATCTGATAGGCGTAAGCGACAGCCAGGGTAAGAGCAAAGTGCGCCAGGCAAAATTTCGTAAGTGAAAATAATTTTTTATTCAGGTAGTATGCACGCATAACATTTTTTACTACTTTCGTCATCGTTTGAAACGGAATGAAAAAGGAAGAAACAGTCGATCACAACCTTCGCACAGCCTGGCATGCCATCGCACGGATGTATAATCAGCAAGCGCAAAAATATGATGCTACCATGTCAATGGGTTTTGTTTTGCTGAACATTAATAGCGAAGAAGGAACACCAGCCACGAAGATCGCACCCATGATGGGCCTGGAAGCCAGAAGCTTAACGCGTTTGCTCAAGTCGATGGAGGAGAAGGGATTAATTTATCGTGAATCGGATAAGAACGACAAAAGATCGGTAAGAATTTTATTGACGAAAGAAGGGCGAGACAAGAAAGAAAAAGCAAGGAATACGGTTTTGACTTTTAACGAAAGTGTGCGTGAGCAGGTGAGCAGTCAAAAGCTGGCAGTCTTTTTTGAAGTGCTTCAAAATATTAATCAGGTAGTAGAGAAAAATAACATTAACGAAAAATCATATAGTTAACTTGGTTGATCGTTGTTGGTTATTCATGATTTGAAAAACTCCAGCACCGACAAACAAAAAAATGACCAACGCATTATGAATAGAACCATTCGCAAAGTCGCTGTATTAGGATCAGGTATCATGGGCTCGCGCATCGCTTGTCACTTCGCCAACATTGGTGTTGACGTTTTATTGCTCGACATAGCCCCAAAAGAATTGACCGAAGACGAAAAGAAAAAAGGATTAGCATTAGATCATCCTGCTGTAAAAAACAGAATTGTAAATGCAGCTTTCGATGCTACATTAAAAGCAAACCCTGCTTCGTTGTTCAGCAAAAAATTTGCTTCGCGTGTGAAGCTCGGAAACTTTACGGATGATATGTCCAAAATTAAAAATGTGGACTGGACCATCGAAGTTGTTGTTGAAAATCTCGATATTAAAAAGAAGGTTTACGAAGAAGTAGAAAAGTACAGAACACCAGGCACTCTCATCACATCAAATACATCTGGCATACCGATACATTTAATGGCTGAAGGCCGCAGTGAAGATTTTCAAAAACATTTTGCCGGAACGCACTTCTTTAATCCTCCGCGATATTTGAAACTGTTGGAGATTATTCCAACAACCAAGACTGATGCGGCCGTTACAAAATTCCTCATGCACTATGGGGATCTTTTCTTAGGTAAGACAACTGTTTTATGTAAAGACACACCAGCGTTCATCGGAAACCGAGTAGGTATTTATGGTTTGTTGAAAGTGATAGACTCCATGAACAAGTTCGATATGAACGTGGATGAGATCGATAAGCTCACAGGTTCTGTTATAGGAAGACCGAAGTCAGCAACATTCAGAACGTCTGATGTTGTTGGTCTTGATACCTTAGTAAAAGTGGCAAACAACCTCTATGCAGGTTTGGTAAATGATGAGGCTCGTGAGATTTTTAAGCTTAATGAAGTTGTAAACAAGCTGGAACAGAACAAATGGTTAGGTGATAAGACGGGTCAAGGCTTCTACAAGAAAACAAAGAATGCAAAAGGAGAAACCGAAATTCTAACGCTTGATCTTAAGACATTGGAGTACAAACCAAAAGCAAAAGCAAAGTTTGCTACACTTGAATCAACCAAGACAATAGATAACCTAAAAGACAGATTCAAAGTATTGTTAGCCGGAAAAGATAAGGCCGGTGATTTTTATCGCGATGCTTTCTTCGGGTTGTTTCAATATGTGACGAATAGAATTCCAGAAATAAGCGATGAGCTTTTTAGAATAGATGATGCTGTGAGTGGAGGCTTTGGTTGGGAACTTGGTCCTTTTGAAACATGGGATGCTGTAGGATTAGAAAAAAGTATTCCGTTAATGGAAGCAGCAGGATATAAACCGAACCAATGGGTTTATGATATGATTGCTACTGGCAACAAATCATTTTACAAAGTCGAAGGCGGTCAGAAAAAATATTACGACATACCAACAAAAACCTATAAGTCAATCCCCGGAAGGGAAAGCTTCATCATTCTTGAAAACAAGAGCGAGAATATTGTGTGGAAGAATGCAGATTCAAAAATTATTGACTTAGGTGATGGTGTCCTCAATTTCGGGTGGCACTCCAAAAGTTATACACTTGGAAGCAGTGTGATTGAAGGGATGAACAAAGTCATCGACTTGGCTGAAAAAGATTATAGAGGTTTAGTGATTGGACATCAAGGAGCAGATTTTTCACTTGGTGCGAATCTCGGTCTGGTGTTTATGTATGCCATCGAACAGGATTATGATGAGATCGATTTCATGATCAAAGCATTCCAAAATTCGGTAATGCGCATTCGATACTCTTCCATTCCTGTAGCAGTAGCACCACAAGGAAGAACATTGGGCGGAGGTTGCGAAATGACCATGCATGCTGATATCGCACAAGCTGCTGCTGAAACCTACATTGGTTTAGTAGAAGTTGGTGTAGGTCTTATCCCAGGCGGAGGAGGAACAAAAGAATTTACAAAACGTGTGAGTGATGCTCTAGAAGAAGGAGATGTTGAATTGAACGCACTTCAAAACGCATTCATGACGATAGCGACAGCAAAAGTCGCTACATCAGCAGAAGAAGCTCGCGAGTTAGGCATCCTGAAAAAATTGGATCGTGTGTCGATGAATAAGGACCGCCAAATCGCAGACGCGAAAGAAGCGGTGATTGAATTAGCGGATGCGGGTTACACAATGCCTCAACAAGCAAAGAACATTAAGGTACAAGGCCGCACAGGTCAGGCATTATTCCTTGCCGGACTTCAAGGTATGCTGATGGGCAAATACATTTCTCAGCACGATGCAAAAGTGGCGAAGTGGATTGCCAACATCATGTGCGGAGGAGATCTCACTTCACCGCAAGAAGTTTCAGAACAATATCTTCTCGACTTAGAGCGCGAAGCATTCTTATCTCTAACTGGTGAGAAGAAAACACTGGAAAGAATTCAAGCGATATTAACTGGCGGTAAGCCTCTTAGAAATTAGAAGTAGGCAGTAAGCAAATGCAATAGGCAAAACGGATGCAACATGAATAGTTCAAACCAAAGCTTTAGAGATTTAACGGTTTATAAAAAGGCATTTGATTTGGCTATGGAAATATTTGAGATGACAAAAGCTTTTCCAAAGGAGGAACGATATTCTCTTACAGATCAGATTCGAAGATCCTCTCGTGCGATTTGTAGTTGTATTGCCGAAGCGTATCGCAAGAGAAGCTATCCTGCATATTTTGTAAGTAAATCTTCTGATGCCGATATGGAGAATAGTGAAACTCAATCATGGCTTGATTTTTCTTTAGCTTGTAATTATGTAGATGAGGATAGGTACAAGGATTTGATTAAGAAATCAGAAGAGGTAGGAAGAATGCTCAATCACATGGTTGAAAATCCAGAAAAATATTTAAAACAAAGTGAGAAACTTAGGACTGTGTAATCCTTTGCCTATTGCATTTGCTTACTGCCTACTTTAAAAAAGAGGAAGACATTAAATTCAAAAATATGAACGCATATATAGTAGCAGGTTTCAGAACAGCAGTTGGCAAAGCAAAAAAAGGAGGCTTTCGTTTTACAAGGCCGGACGATCTCGCATCGGATGTGATCAAACATTTGGTGAAGTCAATTCCCGGACTTGAAAATAAAATGGTAGATGATCTGATCGTAGGTAATGCCGTGCCGGAAGCAGAACAAGGTATGCAGATGGGAAGAATGATTTCTCTTCTTGCTCTAGGACTTGATGCTCCCGGAATGGTGATCAACCGTTACTGTGGATCGGGCGTAGAAGCGATTGCCATTGCAAGTGCCCGCATTCATGCCGGTCAAGCTGATGTCATTATTGCCGGAGGAACCGAATCCATGTCAATGGTACCGGTAATGGGTTTTAAAACAGCGCTTAACTATACCATCGCAAAAGACAATCCTACATACTACACCAGTATGGGTTTAACAGCGGAGGAAGTTTCAAAACAATACAATGTTACGCGTGAAGAGCAAGATCAGTTTTCATACGAGTCTCACATGAAAGCTGCGGCCGCCTGGAAAGCTGGAAAGTTTACAGCGGAAGTTGTTCCCATAACAGTGAAAGAAGTGTACGTAGATGAAAACATGAAAAAGAAAACGCGGGAATACATTGTCAATCAAGATGAAGGTATACGTGCAGACACAACTGTTGAAGGTTTGTCAAAATTGAAACCCGTTTTTGCAGTGGGAGGATCAGTAACAGCCGGAAATTCTTCACAAACTTCTGATGGCGCTGCATTTGTGGCAGTTATGAGTGAACGCATGGTAAAGCAATTGAATTTAAAACCAATTGCACGGATGGTAAGTTATGCGGCAGCTGGAGTTGATCCACGCATAATGGGTATTGGGCCCGTTGCAGCAATTCCAAAAGCACTAAAGATAGCAGACTTAAAACTTCAGGATATTGATTTGTTTGAACTGAACGAAGCGTTTGCAGCACAATCATTGGCAGTAGTGAAAGAACTTGGAATAGATCGATCAAAACTAAATGTAAACGGAGGTGCGATTGCAGTTGGACATCCATTGGGCTCTTCCGGTGCGCGCTTATCAGTACAACTCTTCAACGAGCTCCGCAGACAAAACAAAAAATATGGAATGGTAACAGCCTGTGTTGGAGGAGGACAAGGAGTTGCAGGAATTTATGAGTTATTATAAAAGATTTCATTGTTAAAAGAAGACTAAAAATTTAAAGAGATATGGCAGCAGCAGTAGAAACCAAAAGCGCACTTAAAGGAGGAGAATTCCTAATCCGCGAAACAGAAGCACACGAAATTTTTATTCCGGAAGAATGGAATGAAGAACAGAAGATGATCGCACAAACGTGTTTAGATTTTATCAAACAGGAAATTACTCCGCGTTTGGATGAAATTGATTCCATGAAAGATCCGAAGTTAATGCCTTCATTATTAGATAAGGCAGGTGCACTTGGTTTGCTGGGTACATCTGTACCAGAAAGCCTGGGTGGTTTCGGTATGTCGTTTAACACCACTATGTTGGTTGCTGAAGTATTAGGTGGCGCTCATTCATTTGCAGTAGCATATGGTGCGCACACTGGTATTGGTACACTTCCAATTTTATATTACGGGAACGAAGAACAAAAAAAGAAATATGTTCCAAAACTTGCTACAGGTGAATGGAAAGCGAGCTACTGTTTAACCGAACCAGATTCTGGTTCAGACGCAAACAGTGGAAAAACAAAAGCGGTATTAACACCCGATGGTAAGCACTACCTGATCACTGGACAAAAGATGTGGATCACCAATGGTGGTTTCGCTGATATCATGATTGTGTTCGCAAAAATTGAGAGCGATAAAAACCTTACCGCTTTTATTGTTGAGAAAGGGTTTGGTGGCATTACCATGAATGAAGAAGAAAAGAAGATGGGGATCAAAGGATCTTCCACTCGTCAGATATTCTTCAACGATTGTAAAGTACCTGTTGAAAACATGCTTTCAGAGCGAGAGAACGGTTTTAAGATCGCGGTGAATGTATTGAACATCGGTCGTATAAAATTAGGATCGGGTGCAGTTGGTGGAAGCAAGTTCGCCATGTCGAAAGCAGTGAACTATTCGAAAGAGCGTAAGCAATTCGGAACTTCCATTTCAAACTTTGGTGCGATCAAACACAAGATTGCAGAAATGACCACGCGCATTTTTGCATCGGAGTCTGCTCATTATCGCGCAGGTCAAAATATTGATGATGCTTACGATGCGTTGGTTGCAGGCGGAATGGAATCCGGAAAGGCGAGATTAAAATCATTAGAAGAATATGCGATAGAGTGCGCGATCTTAAAAGTACACGGATCCGAAGTGTTGGATTATACCGTGGATGAAGGCGTACAAATTTATGGTGGTATGGGCTTCTCAGCAGAAGGACCAATGGACCGTGCCTATCGCGATGCTCGTATCAATAGAATTTTTGAAGGAACGAATGAGATCAATCGTCTTTTGACAATTGACATGCTGATGAAGCGTGCCATGAAAGGAACACTTGATTTAATGACTCCGGCAATGGCCGTTCAAAAAGATCTTATGTCTATTCCTGATTTTGGCGCGGAGGAAGACACAGCTCTTTTCGCAAAAGAGAAGAAAGCACTTCGCAACCTGAAGAAAGCAGGACTAATGGCAGCCGGTGCAGCCGTTCAAAAGTTCATGATGAAATTATCGGATGAGCAGGAAGTGTTGATGAATTTAGCTGATATGCTGATCGAAGCATATGTTGCAGAGTCGACTTTACTACGTGTTGAAAAGCTAATTGGCTTGCGTGGCGAAAAGGCTTGTGAGATTCAAAAGGAAATGGCCATCATCTATTTACATTATGCTATCGAAAAGGCAGCATCAGCCGGAAGATCTGCAATAACATCGTTCGCTGAAGGAGATGAACTTCGCTTGATGCTTATGGGCTTGAAGCGCTTCACTAAGATTGATCCGGTAAATTTAAAGGAAGCACGTAGAAAGGTAGCGAACTACGTGATTGAAAAAGGAGAATATCCGTTCTAAGAAGCTTTAATCTAAACTGAGTAAAACCCCGGGCGCAAGTTTGGGGTTTTATTTTTAGAAGGTTTGTAAATTAACGGGTGCTATGCTGAAGCAACGATATATTTCAATTGAAGCAATCCTTAATTTAGAGAATGAAGAACTGGATTTTTGTTTCGCGGGTAGCTCTATTCAGTTTTTACTCGTCACTTGCTCAACAAAGATTAACGGTTGATAAAGCTCTAATTCAATTTACATCAAATGCAGAGCTTGACGTAATTAAAGCTTTTTCAGATCAATTCTGGGATTGATTTGAAGAGCAGTCAGTGAGATACAACATATCATTGAGCACCTTGAGGAGTTGGTGAAAAAAGAACAGATGAGTTAGAAAACAAAAACAAAGCGTTGGAGGAATATGTTTTTATCAATGCATATAAACTTAGAAGTCCATTGGCAAGTATACCGGGTGTTGCTAACCGGATAGACAAACTTCCTCAGATACTGGAATCTGAAGAGTGTGTGGACCACGAAAAAAAATCGGCCGATGCACTTGATGAAGTTGTGACTTCAATTACACGGGCGATTCAAAAAGGAAATAAATATTGATGGAGATACTAATTTGCCAAGAGCTTCTTAACCAATTCTGAAATAACTTTTCCATCCGCCTGACCCGCCAGTAATTTAGTAGCAGTGCCCATTACCTTGCCCATATCTTGTGGACCCTTCGCACCGACTTGTTCAATGATTTTTTTAACAGAAGCTTCAATTTCACCTTCCGAAAGTTGTTTAGGTAAATAGCGGTTGATAACCTCCAACTGAACAAGTTCTTTGTCTGCCAGATCTTTGCGTCCTTGTTGCTGAAAGATGTCAGCCGATTCTTTGCGCTGCTTGGCTGCCTTCATTAATAATTTATTTTCCACATCGTTAGACACCTCGGCTACCACTCCTTTTTCAGTTTCGGCCAATAAGATGAGCGACTTTATACTCCGCAGGGCTTCCAGCTCTTCTTTGTTTCGTGCCAACATCGCATTTTTGATGTCAGTATCAATTTGTTGTTTTAAGCTCATGGTGTTTTTCTTTAACGTTGTATTCAGAAACTAAATCGACTGCGAAACAGTTTAACGTAAGCTAACCCATAATTCAGTGACTCGTCTTAGCGTCAATATTAATAAAATTGCCACACTCCGAAATGCACGCGGAGGAAATAATCCGGATGTGGTTAAAACTGCCCTGGACTGCGAGCGTTTTGGCGCGCAAGGCATTACAGTTCATCCTCGCCCAGACGAAAGACACATTCGCTATGATGATGTTCTTCAACTGAAAAAAGTAGTCACTACAGAATTTAACATCGAAGGTTATCCGGATGAACGTTATTTGAAATTAGTCCGCGAGGTAAAACCAGAGCAGGCAACGCTTGTACCGGATGCTCCTGATGCTATTACATCCAATGCCGGATGGGATACTATTAAGCATGCCTCATTGTTGAAGGAAATAATTGATGAATTAAAGCAAAGCCGTGTGCGGGTTTCTCTTTTTGTGGATCCATTACCTCGCATGGTGGAAGCCGCTGCTAAACTTGGTGCTGATCGGATTGAATTGTATACCGAACCCTATGCTGTAGAGTTTTTACTGAATCGGGATATTGCAGTCAAGCCATACATTGAAAGCGCAAAAGTTGCCCACGAAGCAGGAATGGGTATTAATGCCGGTCACGACCTCGATTTGCACAACCTGAAATTTCTGAAACAAAATCTACCTCACCTGGATGAAGTTTCGATTGGGCACGCGCTCGTTTGTGATGCGCTTTATCTTGGATTGGAGAATACAATACAGCTTTATTTGCGCCAGCTTCAATAATGTTTACGCTTTCTGTTTTTATCCCTGTGCCTTGGTATCTTTGAACATAAACTATTGCCATGAACCTGAAAAAACGATTTACCGATAGCGACCTGGACCGAATTAAAGCAGCTGTTAACAAGGCGGAGAATACTATTTCGGGAGAAATTGTTCCGGTTATTGTAGAACGCAGTGGTTATTATTCTATTGCTAATTACAAGGGCGGAATTTTAGGCGCTTCTATTACCTTCTTTATTATGGTATTGCTCGATCGATATATTCTTACCGATACTGAGAATGCATTATTCTATGATCCTGTTTTTATTTTCTTTTTGGCTACCGTGGGTGGAATGATTGGAGCGTTGCTTCCGAGTATTTCTTCACCAATAAAAAGAATTTTGGTTAGTCGCCAGCATTTAGACAATGCCACAAAGCAACGTGCTGAGTGTGCTTTTCTGGAGGAGGAAGTTTTTAATACGAAGCAGCGAACGGGGATTATGATTTTTATTTCCTTCTTCGAGCGAGAGGTAATGGTGGTGGCCGACAAAGGTATCAGCAAAGTTGTTGAGCAAAAAGTCTGGGATAAAATGGTGACTGATTTGGTGACTAGCATCCGAAACGAAAAAATTGTTGAAGGTCTTGAAGCGTCTATAAAGAAGTGCGGGGAAATATTATTTGAAAATGGTTTCCTGAAAGCCGAAGACGATATAAATGAATTGAGTGACGATTTGAGAATAGACTAATGCAAACAACCCAACACTTTCTTTCATACCCAATTATGGTATTTCGTTTCCTGATTTTCTTTTTAGCAATAACGATTACAGCGCAAGCGCAAGTTGCTTTGCCCGAACACGGTGGACAATGGGTACACGATCAGGCCAATGTGTTGTCAGCTTCAACCAAAGCTGAAATCGAATCCATATTAAAAGCAGAGCGCGACTCTACTTCGAATCAAATCGCGGTGTTGATTGTACCTTCATTAGAAGGAGAATCGATGGAAGACTTTTCATTCCGCGTAGCAGAGAAATGGCAAATCGGACAAAAGAAAAAGGACAACGGTGTGTTGATGCTTATTTCTATTAACGATAAGAAGATGCGCATCGAAACGGGTTATGGTTTGGAAGGTGTTTTAACAGATGCATTATCGAGCCGCATTAACAGGAATGAAATGGCGCCTTATTTTCGTCAGGGAGATTTTAATACGGGTGTGAAAGTTGGCGTAATGGCCGTTATCCAGGCCATTAAAGGTGAATATGTAAATGAGGAACCTGTACAACAAACTCGTAGAAGATCGAAGAAAAGCTCACCCTTGTTTACCATTTTAATAATTATCGCCATCATCATTATTTCATCAAGAAATAGAAAAGGTGGAGGAGGCGGTGGAGGCGGTTATTGGACTGCTGCTGCAGCGGGTGCTTTGATGGGAAGAGGATTTGGCGGAAGCTCCGGCTCATGGGGTGGCGGAGGCGGTGGTTCCGACTTCGGTGGAGGTGGAGGCTTCGGTGGAGGCGGTTCGAGTGATTCGTGGTAACGCCAGTTATCGCTTATTAAAATCACTATACAATTTCTGTTGATACGCTTTACTTAGCTCTTCATCATGCACAGTAGTATTCTCTTTTTTGATGAATTGCTTCCCGATATTATCATACACTAAAAATTTGTCGGGCAATACAAATCCGTAGCCATCAGTAAAGAAGAAAGCTGCATGTTGATTGTAGTTAGGACTGAACAAATCATTACTAAAAACAAACTTATCATCAGGCTTGCCAAGTTGGGCTAATAATGTATTGGCAATGTCTGTTTGATTTCCAATGGTATGAATCACTGAATCTTTTAACAGCGCACCTCCTAACAATAAGAAAGGAACATGAAACCGTTCTTTAGTCTGCAAGGGTTTATTGTGTGGATGCACATGGCCATGATCTCCAGTAATGAGAAGTACTGTGTTTTTCCATTCTGGTTTTGACTTCAGTACATCAATGAATGACCCAAGACAGCTGTCCGTGTAGTGAAAAGAATTTAAAAATATATTTTCATCGCTCGTTGCTGGCAGAAAGGGTTTCATTGGAACATCAAACGGTTCATGACTGCTTTGTGTGAGAATCACTTTGAAGTAGGGTGAATGAGCTGTATCAATTTCTTCAAGCGCACGCTCCAACATAAAACCATCATGCACACCCCATTTTGATGTATTCAAATCGTCATCAAAATCATCGGTCTCAGTAATGTTTCCAAAACCTGATGCGGTTAGAAAGGAACGAAAATTTGCAAAGTCGGCATCTCCTCCATAGGTAAAAGAAGTATTGTAGCCAAGCACCATCATGTCTCTGTTTAGAAAAGAAAGGCGTTGACTCTTTTGAGGATATTTGATGATGGAGGAATTCGGTTGAGCAGGATAGGCACTGAGTATACTGACAATTCCTTTATCAGTTCGATCACCACTGCAGTAAAAATTGTCGAACAAAATACCTTCACTACACAAAGCATTAAGTCGCGGGCAGATCTTCGGAACTCCGCCCAAAGGCTCAAGTACATCAGCGGTAAAACTTTCTACGATAATGAGAATGACATTCGGCTTGGTTGTGTTCAAAATCTTAAAAGTAGAATTTTGCTTCTGGTGCAGTTCATCATAATATTTTTCGGTTAACGATTGGTCGAAAAAATCCTCAGGGTATTCAATCACCGAATCACTCGCCACACTCTTAAAGAAATTCCAGATCACATTTATCGCTGCATGATTTGCATACATCTTTGTTTTATGAAAATAAACAAAGCCAGTATTCATATTGGAAACACTAATGCTTCCGCGAATGAAAAAGAACATGGATAATGTAATTGGTAATAAAACAAACGCAACTTTCCTTTCTACGACTTTTAAATTTCGTAATGACGGAGCAATTGTCTTTAGGTACAACCAAATGAAACTTGCGCAAAGTATAACTCCAATAGACAGCGTCTTAGCCGCAACCCAACCATCAATGCTCCCTATTGCTTCAGAGCCCATATAAAACAAAGGCGTTGTGTTCATACGAAAACCCCAGTGGCGATAGAGCTCCATGTCGATGATGACAATGAGAATGCACGTAATCAGAAATAGAAAAGTAAAGATGCTGACACTATACACAATCCATCGGCCTTGAAAAAAAATGGAAACAGTAAGAAGTAGACCCGTTAATGCCATGGCATATCCGGTCATACTTAAATCCATTTTTAAACCGTACACCATTGCCAGCGTAATTTCCTTTGCTGTAAGGGAGGAACTGAAATCATAGTTGTAGACAAGAAAGCAAATGCGAACCACTGCCATCACGAGCATCCAGAAGCCAAAGAGTTTTAGAAATAGAAAAAGACGATCGCGCATTGCAAAAAGGTAAAAAGTAAAGATAACATGATGGGTTTTGAAAACAATTATCAGATTGCTGTTACCTTAATCAAATTGATGCACTTGATTTAGTCCGTTGTGAAATGCTATCTTTCTACAGAAAATACAACTAATAAGTTTATCCCATTGACTAATGAAAAAAGTTGACTTCAAGACTTCTCCTTATTTTTCAGGAATCTTTATTTTTCTTGGTATTTTTTTGTTGTTGATTGGCTTGGCCGCTCTTTTTATAGACGTCATGGATGCATCTATTTTGCTTTTCGTCAGTTTCATGATCCTTACAACCCATTATCGCTTATCGATAGACTTAGACACAAAAACATTTCACGACTACACCTGGTTTTTGGGATTCAAGAATGGTGAGAAAGGAAAGTTTGAGAGTATTGAATATCTTTTTTTAAAGAAAAACAGGGTGAGTCAAAAGATGCAACTCAAGGCTGCCAACACCACTGTTCGAAAAGAAGTCTATGATGGATATATCAAATTTTCAGAAACAGAAAAAATTCATCTGTTCACAAAAGACAATAAGAAAGATATTCTTGCAAAACTCCGTGAGTTATCCACAATGCTGAACGTTAGGATAATTGATTATTCAGATGGAGAAGCAAGAGAAATTTGATTAATAATTCTTACGACTTTAGTGCCGCATCCAGTCTTTCTTGCACAAAAGTTCTTTCATGAATAGGTAGTGAAGATGTTCGTTCCTTCGTTTCTGCATTGATGCGCCCCAGCTCTTCCGTCTCACGACTTGAAAAGGCATGCTCTTCAATTTTTAAGAGATTGTCATAAGGGCCTTTCGAAGAAATTAATTTTACAAACACAGGCGCAGTTTCTAAAGCAATAAACAGTAATATGATAAACCAATGGGCCCACGCAATAGCACTGCTTTGTTGTGTTAATCGATCGATTGCTTCAATGCGTGCCGCCAAACCATTCACTTTTGTTTTTTCGAGAGAAATTAATTCACTTAACATAGTTGAATCATTTTTGGAGACTCTTTTTTCGAGAGCCTGAATGCGTGATTCATTTCTCGTGGAAAGCAGACTCAGTTCAGCATCGGCTGATATGGCATCCGATTTTTTTACTTTATAAATTGGTCCAAGATTTTTGCGTTTGCTTCCACCTGTACCATCGGCTTCTTGTTGAGCAATTCGCAATAGCTCATCTCGCCTTGCCGTTTTTGTTGCGACCTCTGTTTTTAGTATTTCTATTTCTGCTTTCAAACTATCACTTGATGGAATGAAACGTGATTTTAATTCAGCTTCTTGTTTTGCATATGCTTGCTGTTCCATCACAATCAATTCGGGATGAATCTCCTTTTCAAATATTTTCAACTCTAATGGTTTTGCGATTACAATCGAAACAAGAATGGCGAGTAAGATTCGAGGTGTTGCCATCAACAACTCGCGGCCAACTTTTCCTTCTTTGCGCATGCTCGAAACAATGTATCGATCGAGATTAAAAATCAGTAAGCCCCAGAGAATTCCAAATTCAATCGCATACCAGATGTTGTCAAATATGGTATAGAGCGCGTACCCTCCTGAAAGCGCGGCAAACAATCCGGTAAAGAAAATAGTAGCACCGGTGCCGGTGTACTTACTGGTTTCGGTTGGACATTTTTCAAGAAGAGAAATGTCAGACCCGGAACACATCCAAAAGAAGGAAGTTAGTTTCTGCATGCTGGTTTTAACGCATACTATATTTTGATATTGTTCGAAGGATCAATCTAAATGCCAACTTCAAGATCGCAGTTTTCAAGCAGAGAATAGAACTTCGAGAGGGATTACTGTGCAGTTACGAACAGGCTAGTGTTCATGATTAGAGAAAATGTACCTGATGCATTAGAGTTTTGGCTTTACAATGGCAGTGTCTGTAGCCAAGGAAGGAACATAGTATCCTCCAGAATCCAGAGATACATTGGGTAGCTTAGTCTTCAACATAGACCAGTCCTCCTTCTTCAAAGCAGACTGGTAAACATAAAGTGCTTTTAATTTAGTAAGGGGCTTCAATGACAGAAGACCTTTTGCTGAAATAGATGTGCCAACTAGATTTAGATATTGAAGTTGTTTCAGATTTTTGAGCTCAATCATACCGCTATCATTAATAGCGGTATGATCTAAACTTAAACGTCTCAGGTTTTCGAATGAGCCAATTTGATGAAGGGCTTTGTCCGTAATTTTTGTGCTTCCTAATTTTAGCCAGATAATATTTTTTCTTAGAGGTTCAAGTAAACGGATATCTTCATCTGTTGCCGCTGGAAGAGCCGCGAAACTAACAGAGAGGTAATTACTTTCTTTGCTAATAGGAACTACCGCAATGTTTTTGTCACGCAATTTTTGAATAAGTGAGTCAGAAACTTTGCTAATGAGACCATCTGGAATATCATGATTAACGAAAAATGAATTTTCATCATTTGCCTCAAGCCCTTTTAGAATGGACTTTATAGTCTCAGGTTGTGTAATCTGATTTACTTTTTTATCGAACGATGCACCCTCACTAATCCACCATTGAAGTAATTGCACTTCGGCTGGCGTTATTTGACTACGTTCCTTTGG